>JBAVAV010000780.1:0-3190 GCA_049585895.1 Candidatus Sulfotelmatobacter sp.
CACCTGGACACCTCGGCCGGCCATCTGCGCACGGTAATTAGCGAAATCCGCCGCGTCTTATCCAGCCATCCCAAGATTGAACCAGATACCATCCGCGTGCGGTTGACGGAGCTAACCTCAACTTCCATCAACGTGGAACTTGTTTGTTATGTGTTAACGCGCGATTTCGACGAATTCACTGAAGTCCGTGAGGACTTGCTGCTGCAGATCATGAAGTTCGTGGAAGATTCCGGAACCAGCCTCGCCTCGCCGTCGCAAACGCTCTATCTGAGCGGCGATCCGGCCGCGCAACCTGGGAGGCGCTTGTCTGCATTCGAGGCAACCGCAGACGGCGCTTCTTCGGTCCGGGGGTCGGCTGACCGCTCGCCATCACAATCGGGAACGCGCAACCAGAAACTAGATGCGGAGCAACACTCAAAGAATGGCTGAGAACGATGGGTAAGACTTCGATTGCCATCGCTGCGCTATCCAGACCAGAAACTGGTGCGTCGGAAAGTACACCACAGCGGGAACAATAATTAGATATATCAGCAGATACCAGAATCCCGGTATCAGGCGCTGTTCGTGAAAGAACGGGCCGCGCGCCCAGTTCACATCATATTCCGGACGCCAGAAATAATTGACCGGGACCACGATGCATGCAGTCATCGTCTGATACTTCCAACCCCGGCGATCGTAGCCCAATCGCCAGATCGCCCACAGCAACAACGGAGGCGTCACCACGTGAAACAGGCTCAGCAGACGAACCGCCAGCGGAATCGCAGGATCGAACATATACTCCGTTCCGCCGATGATGTGCTTGCCGGTGGCAAGAGCGCCCGCCAGATCGATGGTGTACAGGGTCTGGAAAAGCAGCAAGCCGGTTGCCTGCCACGAAAAAATCGGCGAACTCTCCAGCCAAAGTCCGACTGCGATGAGAATATTCCCCAGATCGCAAAAGAAAAGAAAGTTTTGCAAACCGTATTGTCGCCAGTAAAGCGGCGCCCACACGACTACCCAAATCGTCCAGAATACCTTCAGCCACAAGGGAATGCGGCGCATGACCGTGTATTGTAATTGCGCCGCCGCGGCTCCAACACATGACTGCCTGTAACCGCCTTCACGACCACATAACACTCGGCCCAACTCAGTTACGACCGTAACTTGAACGACCTTACCGCTCTACCTACGATTGGCTTGGTATGCCCTATCAAGCACTCCTTTTCTGCCCCGATGAGAAAACCGCGCGCACGGTCACACAGGTTCTCAGGGAGCTGGAGTTCGTCGTCGTGCCCTGCGCCGAACCTTTTGCCGCCGTCAAGCGATTGATGGCGGAGCATTTCGATGCAGTTGTAGTGGATGGCGACCACGAGCAGAATGCGGCGCTGTTGTTCAAGAGCGCGCACAATTCCTCGAACAATCAGGCCTCCCTGGCCGTGGCGCTGGTGGATGGACAGGCAGGGGTTGGAAACGCTTTCCGCATCGGCGCGAATCTGGTCCTGACCAAGCCGATCAACGTCGAACAGGCAAAAGGTACGCTGCGAGCCGCGCGCGGCCTGCTGCGCAAGAGCGAAGCCGCAAGGCCCGCAGCGGCTTCGGCGGGCGCGAGCACCGCTCCAAGCTTTGCAGCGCCAGTTTTTTCGAAACGGGCGCCGACTCCTACAACGTCAACTACCCCATCACCGCGTACCGTCACGCCGATTCCGGACGCGGCTCCAATTTCCAAACCGGAAGCTCCGGTGCCAAGGCCGATCATCGCGTATTCCGATTCAACCACGTTCCCCGAAGGTGACGCGGACTCTGGAGAAGAAATCAACGGCCCAGTTTCACAGTTTGCTGCCGATTCGGCAATCTCCACCGCTGTCTCAGTTACGAGTTCCGGCGCGGCCAGTGCGCCTGCCCCTGCCCGCGAGCCAGAAGAAACAGTTGCGGAGGAAGAAACCGCTCTGTCCGCGTCTTCGTTTGAGCGCCACCCGGAAAGCGCCGCCGACATGGAGATCTCGCCTGCCACGAGCGAGCCGGTAACGCCGACGCCGTTAAAGTCAGCGTCAGTGACGCTTGGCGGAACGGACAGCCGTCAGCCTTCCGGAGGCGGGAGCAACAAGGCGCTTCGCGCCATAGTTGCGATAGTCCTTCTCGCCGCGGCAGCGTATGCGGTGTGGACACTATTCCGCGGAAAATCGGCCACCCAGGTACCGGAACCTGCTACCACTTCTGCCTCGACTACTCCGGTACTTCCTACGGATCTTCAACAACGCGCCGGCAACTCAGCCACGCAAGCTTCATCGTCCTCCCCCCAGTCGACTGAACCGGACGATGCAGCTTCAGATGCAGTCAAGTCTTCCCACTCGACGGTTGCATCCACCAAAGTCCATACAGCGCGAAAGCTGATTGCCGTCAAGAACAACTCTTCCCGTGTGCTAGCTGCGAAGTCCGGCGCGGATGTTCCAGATCCGCTGGGCATCGCCGTGCCGGGCAACCAGGGATCGATGCCTAATTTCAGCGCCACCGACGGCAGCGCCTATCGGCCGAGGCTGCAGACGGTCAACGTGTCGCAGGGAGTTTCCCAAGGCCTGCTGTATAAGAGAGTGCAACCGACCTATCCGACATCCGCATTGCGGATGCGGGTTGAGGGCAAAGTTGAACTGCAAGCGACGATTTCCAGCCAAGGCGACGTCACCGACGTCAAAGTATTGAGCGGCAAACCCCTGCTGGCGCAATCCGCTACCGACGCCTTGAAGCAGTGGAAATACAAACCATATCTTCTCAACGGCGAACCGGTGGACATCCAGACTCAGATCACCGTGAACTTCAGGCTTCCGCGTTAATCGCAGGGCAATCTCTCACAACTGGAGTTGTGTTCTTTCGGAGCTGGTTCCTAGTCCACGTTAGCCTCGAAATCGGGCACTCGCCTTTGAGGCCCGGCGGTTAAATCCAGCCTGTGAATTTCTACCCAGAAAATACTCTTAACGTGCGGCGTGCGGCACAGTATCGGGTTGAAATTTCGCGTTCCCGAAACCGGTTTGAGGGGTGACCCCTCCCCCCATGATCTATTGGAATCATCAGGTTACCCAGAATTTCGGTAGTGGGCTATTCACCGTGTTGCTGCCCTCCGTTCCCTAGCCCACCACCAGAATTTCTGAAGAAATCCTAGGGGCACAATCACTTACAGGCAAAATCTTGTGCGTAAAGGAGTTAGCCTATCGTTACA
>JBAVAV010000781.1:0-3167 GCA_049585895.1 Candidatus Sulfotelmatobacter sp.
GCTGACCGCTTCGGAGCGCTTAGACTCGGAGATATCACGATAGATGGCGTACCAGGCGACGATGTTGCCGTCGACGACCAGTGGGGCGGCGGAGACTGACACGTCGAGCAAGACGCCGTTCTTGCGGCGGCGCTTGGTCTCAAGCGTGATGCTTTCGCCGCGCCGCAGGCACTCGACGATCCAGTGACCTTCGGGGTCCCGGTCGAGAGGAAGAATGAGCGAGTCAATGGACTGACCCATCAGTTCGCCGGCGCCATAGCCAAACATGTCTTGAAAGGCGCGGTTCACGCACTGAATCCGGTATTGCAAATCCACGATACTCAGACCGTCAGGCGAACTTTGAAAGAGTTGCTCCAAATAATGGCTGCGTATTTCCGGATTTTCTTCGCGACTCCAGCAGAGTGCGGAGGCGGGCGCAGCGACGGCGGCGTTGGCGGGCGGAATGAACGCAGGCGGAGTTCCGCACTCGAGCGCCCGCTTCAAGCGCTTCGCGCGCACGAATTCCTGCGCTTGTGACGATTGGGTGAAACCATCACCCATGCAGAGTCCCCCCTCCGAACCCAGCTCGAAGGCATAGTAGAACGCAAGGAATTAACTCGAAAGTTACTGAGGTGCTCAGGCTTTGGTGGCGAGCATGCCGCAGACCCTGGAGACGGTGTCGTGCTGGCCCTCGGTCAGGGTGAGAAATTCGAATCCGTAGTGCAGGCCCTGACGGTAGCGAACGACGGCGCGCACTTTAAGGGGGTATGGGCTCAAAGGCAGCGGGATTTCGAGAGAGACGATTTCGCCGGTTTCGAGATCGCCGGTAAGCGTGGCACCGATGCCATCGCGGCCCAGCTCGGTGGAACGTCCCCAGCAGGTGCAGAATTCCCCGCCCTGAAACATTCGGACCTGTATGCGCACATCGATGCTGAATCTTTCATAACGGCGAGTGTAGGGTTTAGCGGGAGTTGGCACCCGGTAACGTGCGCGTGTTCTGGATGGAGCTGCCATGGTGCCGTTTGTGCCAGCCAGGAATGCGGCGGGCTCCTAGTTTCCGTGCAGCAAGTAGCCGGGTTCGAGGGGAAGCTTGCCCGCGATCTTGACCACGGAGACGCTGCTGTTGATCGAGTAAACATCCACAACACCCACCGCGCCCGGGGTGGAGGCGACTTTGTTGACAAGATCTTCGTTTGAGCTCGCGACCATAATTGCGGGATGACCGGCGCGGCCATGATTAGCGTTGACGATCAGATCGCTGACTTCGCTTTGCGACAGACCGTAGACTTTTTGCAGAACGATCGTCATTTCGGGGGCCGACGGCGCACGCATCACAAAGGTGACGGCCTTTCCGTCAGGCCAGCGATTGGTCTGGGCTTTGCAAACCTTGACCAGTTCAGGGAGGGTGATGGAACTGGTGGAAGTGTTTTTGTTGGCTACCAAAGCGATGTCCCGCGCCGCAGCCGGCGATGCACCGAGTAGGACGAGCGTGAAAACACGCAGGGCGCGCTGATGGAACACTCTGGTCTCCCGCGAGGGCTAGTCACCCTCAGGACCATTGTGCGGGATAAGTGTGGGGTACTCAAAGGTAACGAAGGTCACGTACTGAGCTAAAGAAGAAAGGCGCGGCCTGAGCCGCGCCTAGAGTTGTTATGCCGCTTGCGATTCTACTTCTGACGCCAAGCCAAGCGCGCAGAGCCCTTGGGCCGAACCCTCGCGAAACGCGCCATCATCAGTGCCGGCTGGGCCGAGGAAGAGGCTTGCAGCCCGAAGGAGCCGATTCCAACCTGATTGTTATCGGTCTCTACGAAGAGGATGTTGGAACCGTCGACGACGTAGTAGAGACCATTTACAAAAGTGGTCGTGACCGTTCCCCGGCCGCTGTTTGCGGTAGCATCCGCCGCGAAGTTGCCGCTTATTTTCTGGTTGAAATCAAGTGAACCCTCATCGTTCACGTCGATGATGCCAGTCAAGCTGCCGCTGGTAGCGGTAAACTCGGCAATGTCATCTTCTTCGAAGCCGCCGGAGTTGGACCCACTCAGGTTGAATCCATAACCTTCCGGCGAGGCGAAGGATGTGCTGGTTTGCGCGAAGGCGGCGCCGCTGGTAATTCCGAAGCCGTCGATTTCGAGTAGCTGAATACCTCCGTTGACGGTGGGATATGCAGCAAAAGTAAACGAGCTACCCGTTGTCCCGTTGAAAAGGCCGTTCAGAGTGACCTGCGTCCTTCCACCGGACAGGGGGAGGAAAGAACCGGAGAAGCTTACTTGCGCTGGAACACCTGCGTCGTTGACGTCCTGCAGGCCGGTGGTGAGCATGCTCGCGCCATCGGAGGTCACGTACCCGCCCATCGCCATAGGCAGGTCGCTGGAATCGAGACCCGCTGCCGTGAAGACCAATTGGCCGGAGGGTATCGTGGTCTGCTGCGTGAAGGCGTCGCCAACAATGATTGGCGCTACATCTGTTTCGATTAATTTCAAGTGAGTGGAATCGATGGCATAGACATCGAGATTGAAGGTGAATGAGCCGGCGGTAAGTGTAGCCGTACCCGGGGCGGTTCCCGATCCGAGAGCCAGCGAGCCGGTCAGAGTCAGGCCTGGAGAGGGAAGGCTAACGCCATTGATGTCCTCGACGACGTCGGCGACGCCGGCAATGGTCGATCCGCTCACGGTGAAGGTGCCCACTGACACGAGGGGATTGACTCCGCTAGCATCGACGCCAGAGAGACTGAAGGTATAGGGACCGGCGAGGGCAACTGAGGTTTGCAGGTCGAGCGAGCCGCTGCCACTGCCGCCGGTATCAAAGCGAGTGATCAATCCGTGCGAGCTGGAGGTCAAAACAAAATCGAGGCCAAAGTTTCCGACCGGAGTGCCCAGCGTTGCCGTGCCCCGGCCATCCGCGGTAACGGTGTAACTGCTGTTGCTGGCTATCGTCTGGTTGGGGGCCACACCGACAGCCGGATCGTTGATGTCAAGGGCGCCGCCGGTAATTCCGCCACTGCCATTCGCCGCAAAGCTGCCAGCCATGGCAAAGAAGTTACCAGCAGAATCGAAGCCTTCGGAAGAAAAGGTATAGGTGCCGTTCAGGTTGCTGTTGCTGAAACCTCCGCTGGGCGGCGGCACGGCTTTAGGCGAGCTGCTGCCGCAACCTACCAGAAGCGTGAGGGCGGAAAGGGCGACGAGCAGGAT
>JBAVAV010000782.1:0-2496 GCA_049585895.1 Candidatus Sulfotelmatobacter sp.
CTGAAACACCGCCAGGCCGAAGCGCGTAGGCTCCTCCGCGTGGTCCGAGGCCTGCAGATACATATCGTACAACGATGGAATGTCAGAGTAGGGGTTGGGCGATTTCACCATTTGGTCGGAGCGCGACTTTTTCCGGGGCAGCGCGCCCGTGGGATGTTCTTTCCCGCGATTTTCTAACGTGCTTTCTGAGGGAGCGACCTGCTGCGGACTGGTATCTGGCGGCGGCTCCGGAGCAATCACCCCGCCTCCGCCCAGCCCTCCGCTCATGGCCTGGGCCATAAGCGATGCTTTTTCCTGTTCACTCATTCCCTGCAACATGCCCAGGCTCTCCGCCCCGCCTTCGCCCAGCATCGCAGACGCGCCGCCCGGCATTTGCAGTCCCTCCGCTCCTCCCGCCGAGGTTTTTTCCAGCAGTGGCCCGGAAAGCAGAAGCCCCGGAGAGGAAGGTGCGGATTCCGGCGCGCTCTCGGAGGGATCACTCATCGAGGGGGCACGACTGGGGGGTTCTTCTTCCATGCTTGCGGGAAGGTGCTCCGAGCCCTCGCAGTCAGCCTCTTGGTCAGGATCACATTGTCGGCTTTTCGCCGCTTCCGAAACATTGGGGGTAGTTGGTGGCCGCACCAGTTGCTGCGTAGCGAGGAACTTGGTTCGTTCCTGCATGAGTAAGTCCTGCTGTTTCGCCATCCGAGAGTCGGGATTTAGCGCGGGCAGCAGGTAACCGTAACGTTGCAGCAGCTTTGTCGCAAACGCGCGCATACTCGCATCGACGCGCAGACGGTCGAAGACGGCGTCATCGGTGAGATCTGCGTCGGTAAGAACCTGGCCATGATCCGCCGCCTCACGCGCGATCCAGGTTTTCAATTCAACCAGAAGACCCGCATCTTTGCGCAGCACCAGCTCAATCTGGCTGGCTGAGGCGCCAACCAGATTCAGGTTCCTTCGGGCCAGGTCCGACGAGGGCACAGGTCCCCGATCAGAAGTCTGGGCGGACGCACTGGCCAACAGAAACGCAAACAAAGTGGCCGCAATCGCACGTCTTGCGATCCTCACCTGGAAGGTACCAAGCACCTCGGGTTGCCATAGTGTTCTCATGCCGTACTCCTCAAGCCCTGGATCGGGCGACTAAGTGCCAGACGTTGAACGCCGTGCATCGGCATGCTTGCGAGTCAATCGCAAAGTTCGGCCAAATAACGAAGGAATCACCATCATCGGATTCGGTCGAACTCCTGCCGTGCCGTTCTCAATTGATGCCGAGTGGATAGTCAAGACCTTCCGAATCGGCACAACAAGCACGAGCAAGGACACGACCGTTGGCCAGAAGTAGGTGGCCCGGTGGGTTGGAAGGAGCCCTTGCTCACGTCCGTGTCGCTCTACTTTAGCGATACAACAGCACCTTTGTCCACTTCGGCGCGGCGCGCGCCGTCGAAGGCTTTTGGGTAGCTGTGCTGCCGTTCAGGGTGACGAGCGGCGATGCGGACCTTGAAGCACTGGCCGACGGCCTGACCGAAGACGTCACCACGGGGTTTTCGCGATTCCCGTATCTTCAAATCATCGCCCACAAATCCGCGATGGCTTACAAAGGCCGCGCAGCGGATATCCGCACGGTGGGCCGTGAACTGGGCGCCCGCTATGTGATCGAGGGGAGCATACGCAAAAGAGGCCGCGCCATTCGCGTCAGTTAGCAACTGACCGACGCCGTCAGCGGCACGCAGCTTTGGGCGGAGGCGTTTGACCGCGAAATCAGCGACGCGGGGACATTCCAGGTTCAGGACGACCTTACTGACCACATCGTGACCACCGTCGCGGATGGGTATGGAGTTCTGGTTCGCTCCATGGCCGCTCCCACGCGAGGTCGAAAGGTGGAGGAACTCAGCGCGTCGGAACTGGTCCTGCGCTACTACGCCTTCATGCAGCAAGTCAATCCCCTGGAGCATGCCGTGCTCCGCGCCGGCTTGGAGCGGGTGCTGGAACGCCAGCCCAACCACGCTACCGCCTGGGCCTGTCTTTCCAGTCTGTACCAATTGGAGTATTTTGATCGGCTCAATCCACAGGAGAAAGCGCTGGAGCGCGCGCGGTAGGCTGCCTGGCGGGCCGTTAAGATTGATCCCGCCTGCCAGATGGGCTGGAAGGAACTCGCGGCCGTGCAGTTCCTTGGTCGCGATTTTACCGCGTTTCGCGAGACTGCCGAGCGGGCCATGGCGCTCAATCCTCGAGACGGCAGCACCTTGGCTTATATGGCGATCATGATTGCCTTTGCCGGCGATTGGGAGCGCGGCGTGGCTCTGGCGCAACGAGCGATCGACCTCAATCGACATCATCCCAGCTGGTATCACAACATCGCCTTTCACTATCACTATCGCAAGGCACGAAGGTGACCACTTTCAGCCACACTATCGTATGCCGTTCGCCTTAATGAGCGGACGAAAAGATGGACTGTTCTCAATCCACCTAGCGGCCGGTCACTGCCCGTTGTTTCTCTGGTTAAGTGCTGCACCG
>JBAVAV010000783.1:0-11132 GCA_049585895.1 Candidatus Sulfotelmatobacter sp.
TACGGCACACATGGAGCGGGAAAGATTACGGGAATTCAGACTTAGCTAGCTGTGATAAAGCAGCTGCTTTTCAATCTGCAGGAAACACATAAGGTCTGGCGACCCCGGAGGGAGTCGAACCCCCAACCCTCAGATCCGAAGTCTGATGCTCTATCCAGTTGAGCTACGGGGCCATCGCCTGTGATTACGCTGCGCAAGCCCACCGCAGCTTAACGCGAGGAACCTGCGGCGTTGATTCTACACCCGCGCACCGATGTATCTGTGACTTGTGAGAAGAGCAGCCTTACAATGCTTTCTTGCGAATCCTGATCTCAGCCGGGGAGGCTTCCGGCGAAATGTACGGCGCGCAGCTGATCGAAGCTCTGCAACGCCGAGCCAGCACCACCACTCATGGGGCGACAACCGCCCGCCCCTATACGGCCGACTCGAAGAGTCAACTCGCTTTCTTCGGTGTCGGCGGCAACCGCATGCGTGCCGCAGGCTGCGACACTGTGGTCGACGCCAAGGACCTCGCGGTCGTCGGCATCACTGAAATCCTCAGCCACTTGCCAAAGATCTACGGACTGTATCGGCATCTAATCAAAGAAGCCGACCAGCGCAAGCCCGACCTTGCCATTGTCATCGATTCTCCGGCTTTCAACTGGCGCGTCGCGCGCCAGATGAAAAAGCGCGGCATTCCGGTGGTGTATTACGTTGCGCCGCAATTCTGGGCATGGCGTCAGGGACGCGTCCGCCTGCTGCGCAAATACGTCACCAAGGTGCTGGTGATCTTTCCCTTCGAAGAGCAGTTCTACCGCGAGCGCGGCGTAGATGCGACTTTCGTCGGCCATCCCCTGGCTGAATTGCCGTACCCGGCAATCGAGCGCGGCGACTTTGCCGCGCAATTCCATCTCGACCCGGCCAAGCAATGGATCACTCTCATGCCCGGTAGCCGGATCAAAGAAGTTCGCATGAACATGCCCACGATCCTTGAAGCCGCCGCACAACTCGGCAACGCCTATGAGTTGCTGCTGCCGGTCGCGCCCACGCTCGAGCGCAGCTTCTTACTCAACCTGATCGATAAGCACCCGATCGACAGGAAAAAGATCACGCTCGTTCCCGAATCCCCGTCCGCTCTGCGCCATTCACGCGCCGGCATCATTGCCAGCGGCACCGCGACGGTAGAAGCCGCGATGATGTCGACGCCGTTCGTGATGGTCTATCGCGTCTCTCCGCTAACCTATTTCCTCGGCAAGTCCAGGGTGAAGATTCCCTACTTTGCTATGGTCAATCTGATCGCCGGAAAAGCAATCGTCCCGGAATTAGTGCAGCACGATTTCACCGCCCCAAACGTAGTCGCCAGGCTCAACGAGATACTCCCCGACGGCCTCGCACGAAAGAAAATGCTGGAAGGCCTGGCCCGGGTGAAAGACAAGCTCCGCGCCCCACAGACGGGCTCCGATTTTCCGCAGCACCCAGCCGAACGCGCAGCCGAGATCATCCTAACCCTATCGAATCAAGGTTCAAGCGAAAGGCCGAAAGCCAAAAGCTAAGAGCTGCCTTCCTAAACCTTGTGCTCCCAGCATCTTTTGCGTAAGAATCCTCATCATAGGAAAGGGCAAGGCCATTTCCGGAGACTCTCCTTAATGCAGATTCACCTCCGGCGCGCCGCGCGCGCCCTGACAGGTTCCCTCACCCTGCTGCTTCTGTTGTTGCCGGCCACGCCCTCTCAGGCGGCGGAAAAGCCCCGCCTGCGCGTCGACGACTATCAAATCGAGGCGGAGCTGACGCCTCATCTTCACCAGCTTACCGCGCGCGCTAAAGTCAGATTCACTGCCCTGCAGGATATTAACGTCGCCGTCTTCGAGCTCAACAACGGCCTGCGCGTCACCAAAGTTGTCGACGCCAACAATCAGACGCTCTCCGCCGAACGCGTCACCCAGGACTTCACCATCCGCGTACCGCTCCCCGCCGCCCTGACCAAGGACGCCTCCACCACGCTCACTTTCGAATATGAAGGCCAGCTCGAGACGGCGGACGACAGCCCCGTTCCCGGCCTCAAACTAGCCTACGTCGGCGACGACACCAGCTACCTGCTCTATGCCGGGCGCTGGTTTCCGGTGAGCGGATACGGGCTCAACCGCTTCACTGCCACAATCAGCATCACACTCCCGGCGCACATGCTTGCGATTGGCAGCGGCAAGGCGACGCAGAGCGAAATCTCGACGCCGAAGAAGCCCAACACCAACGGCCTCCCAACCAAAACGTTCACCTTTGCCTATGCCAAGCCCAGCTTTCCCGGCACCATCGTCGCCGGCATCTTCCAGGAATTCAAAAGCGACGAAGCCGGCTTGGACCTGCACGTTTTCTTCAAGCCTGCTCACCAGACGCTGGCACCGGCATACACCACAACTGCGGTTCAGGAATTTACCTACTTCATCACGCTCTACGGCCCGCTTCCGTCCCCTAAGCTCAACGTGGTCGAGTTGCCCGCTGATACCGTGCCTTACGCCTGGGCTCCGGAGATCGCAGGCCTTGCCGGACCGTCCATCACGGAAAAGACCAACTACCGCCTGCTCGCCAATGCCATTGCGCACCAGTGGTGGGGAGTTTCGGTGAGTCCCGCATCCAAAGACGATTGGTGGTTAAGCGATGGCTTCTCGCGCTACTCCGAGGCCATGTATGTTGAGAACGCCGCCGGAGCCGCAGGTCTTGAAGAAGCGGTGAAAGATATGTCGGTGGGTGCGCTGGCTTATGACACCGTGCCGCTCTCCAGCGCCGGCAAGCTTGACCCTTTCTCCACCGAGTTCCAGTCGCTGGTGACCGACAAAGGCGCGATGATCTTGCACATGCTGCGCTGGGTTCTGGGCGAAGACAAATATCTCAAGGCCATGCGCCAGTTCGCCACCGACTTTGCCGGAAAGTCCGCCACCATCGACGATTTTCGCGTCGTCGCCGAAAAGAATTACGGCGAGCAGCTCACCTGGTTCTTCTCCCAGTGGCTCGATTCCACCGGCGCCCCCGAGTTCAAGGTGAAATACACTACCTATCGGATCGGCAGCAATAAGGGCTTCCGCATCACCGGCCAGATTTCTCAGGACCTCGATTTGTTCCGCATGCCCGTCGACCTGCGCATCGATACCGACGGCAAAACTGAAGACAAAAAAATCGAAGTCGTGGGGACGAACTCGCCGTTCGCTGTGGAAACTTTCGGGCGTCCGCGGCGTATCGCCGTCGATCCCGACCATCGCGTCCTTACCAACTCCAGCGACGTGAAGCTGCGCTCCTCCATTCTGCGCGGCATGGCGCTGCAACAGCAGGGCGACCTCTCGGCTGCGCTGGCCGAGTTTAACAAGGCGCTCGACCTCAACAAGAACAGTTCACTGGCCCACTATCGCATTGCTGAGATTTTTTTCTTTCAGAGAAACTATCAGTCCTCGGCCAACGCCTACCGCGCCTCCATCAACGGTGACGGCGATCCCCGCTGGACCGAAGTCTGGAGCCATGTTCAACTAGGCAAGATTTTCGATATCACCGGCCAGCGCGAGCGCGCCATCAACGAGTATCGCCAGGCCACGCAGACCAACGACGATACTTTCGCGGCCCTCGAAGAGGCCCGCAAATATCTTCAGAAACCCTACGAGCGGCCCAAAGAAAATAAGCAGTAAGCTTCATGGGCGCCGCCAGTCACGGCCCAATCCACCGCTCCGCCGCGCCGACTGACCGGAAAATCGCAGCGTTCACCTGCGCCCGCAGGATCTTATACATGCGGGCCGCATGATTCTGCACTGCATTGCGTGCCACAAACGCCCGCTTCGCTTGCGCTGAAAAGGCGTCGGCCCCATCCGCCAGGCGGGCCAGTTCGTCTCCTTGCACATCGAGCTCTTCGACTTCGCTCAAATCCACAATTTCTGAGAAATCCGGATTGAATCGCGGATTCGCCCGCAGTGATGCCAAATATCCTTCGATATCGCGAGCAGTGACTTTCTTTCCGAACTTGACCGTGACCAGCCGCCGGGTCGAATGAATCTCATAGTCGGGAAGACCGGGCGTTCCTTTACCCTCCTTTACGCTGGCTATCGCGCCGCAAGCCGCCACATTTTCATCCACCACAGCGTACCTCGATCTGTGGCGGTTCAGGAGTCCGCCCTCAGATGCCATCGGCAGCGGGAGGGATGCGCTTTACCGCATTCCAGGGCGTGCCTCACTCGAAGGCTGTTGTTCCTCCGTGTACGTCCTTTCTTTCGCACCCGATTAGCTAACCTTTTTCCTGCCGCCGCTGTCTAATCCAATAACCAGCAAGGGAACTTCGCATCCCCCGTCTGCGTACTACTGATCAGACGCTTTGAACGGAAAGCGCTTAGGCGGGACTGAGACCCCTCGCCTGAACGCTATCCGATAGCCCCCACGCTCCTCCCCGGAGGTGTGGGGGCACATATTTATGCGAATGCTGCTCAACATCGTCCGGCAGTCTCTGTCCACCCTGTGGGCGCACAAGCTGCGCTCCTTCCTCACCATGTTCGGAATCGCCTGGGGCGTGGGTTCACTGCTGTTGCTGGTAGGTTTGGGCGAGGGCTTCCGCAGCGGTCAGGCCAGAAATCTCGCTCAGCTCGGTCAGGATATTATGTTCGTTTTCCCCGGCCGCATCCCGGCCGTGGCCGGAAGCTACCAATCAGGCCAACCTTACTACCTGACCTATGGCGATTATTTCGCCATTCGCGACCAGTCCAGATTTCTGCGCGCGGTCTCTCCAGTATTAGAGCGCGAAGACATCCGCGCC
Source organism: Candidatus Sulfotelmatobacter sp. (assembly GCA_049585895.1). Lineage (GTDB taxonomy): Bacteria > Acidobacteriota > Terriglobia > Terriglobales > Acidobacteriaceae > Sulfotelmatobacter. Next base: position 4,760 of record JBAVAV010000783.1, read on the forward strand.
GTCAGCGACTTTGGTTCCACCAACGGCCAGGTCTTCGGCGTCGTCCCAGATTACAACCAGATTCGCAATGTCCCCATCAGGCCGGGACGCTGGTTCAACAACGAAGACAACTCTCAGCATCGCCGCGTGGCCGTGGTGGGCTGGGAACTGCTCAAGAACATGTTTCCCGGACAGCCCGCCGTCGGCAGCACCATCCTGCTCAACGACATGGATTTCAAAGTGATCGGCGTCGTCCCCAAGATCGGCAAGGAAGGCGAGAACGGCACCAACCACCGCATCTTTGTGCCATTCGATACCATGCGCATGCTTTTTCCCCTCACCGCAAAGAACACGGAAAATGCGATCTCGTTCATCAACTACCGGCCTATAAAAAAAGAACTGCACGTCGAAGCTAAGAATGAAGTCCATGCCATGATTGCCCGCCGTCACGGTTTCGATCCCGCTCTTGACGATGCTTTCATGGATTGGGACACAATCGACGGCGCTCTGCGTGTGGCGAAGATTTTTAACGCAATGGACTGGTTCCTCGGCGTCGTGGGAGTCGTCACGCTCGGTCTCGGCGCGATCGGCGTCATCAACATTATGTTGGTTTCCGTCACCGAACGTACCCGCGAGATTGGCCTGCGCAAGGCTCTGGGCGCCACCCACCGCAACATCATGACCCAGTTCTTTGTAGAAGGAGCATTCCTCACCGCCTTTAGCGGTGCCATCGGTCTGGCGATTTGCGGCGCTTTCGTGGCTCTGCTGGCGCAATTGCCTTCCCCGGAAGGTTTCGATACGCCGCGTATCGTTCCCGCTTCCGCCGTGGCCGCCATTGTGTCGCTGTCGCTGGCCGGCATTGTCGCCGGTCTTTACCCCGCGCGCAAAGCCGCGCTGCTCCCCCCGGTGGAAGCGCTGCGCCAGGAGTAGAAGCGTAGTTTGTCAGCCGCAAAGCGGCGCAAGAATGCAGCCCACAGCCTGCCCTGAGCCTGCCGAAGGGGCGTAAGCCGTGGGTACAAGCGGTAAAGGGAGCAAGCCCCGGAGGAGCGAAAGAGGAGGACGTAATAACCGCCTCCTCCCTTGGGAAATCGCGCATTTCTTTATCTCGATCGATGTAATCAACTTTCGGAGTCATCATGTTCGCCAATCTAGCCCGCCAGGCTTTTAACGCGCTGAAGCACAATCGCCGCCGCTCCCTGCTCACCATGCTGGGCATGGCCTGGGGCATCGCCACAGTCGTGTTGTTGCTGGCCTACGGTACCGGATTTCAAAACGGCTTGATGATTGCATTCCGCACCTTCGGCGGCAATCTGGTCGCCATTTTCCCTGGACGCACTTCCCTGCAGGCCGGCGGCGCCAAAGCTGGCGTGCAGATTCGCCTCACCCGCGACGATCTCGACTTCCTGCGGGCCGAGTGCCCTATGCTCACCCGCATTTCTCCCGAGGTCGATAAACAAAGCCTGGTCGCGTTCGGCACTCGCAGCGGAAACTATGGCGTTCGCGGCGTCTATTCCAGCTACGAGAAAATTCGCGCTCTCGACGTGGGCGAAGGAGCCTTCTTCGGCGGGCAGGACGATTTCACTCACTCTCGTGTAGCCATCATCGGCTCCACGATAAAAAAGAAACTTTTCTCCGGCCAGAACGCGCTGGGCGAGAGCGTTCGCCTCGACGGCATCTCCTACAAAGTCATCGCCGTCCTCCGCCATACAATTTCTAACGGCGACGAAGACATGAACTCGCTGGTCTATATCCCCTACAGCGCGATGGGCGACCTCAAGAATACTCACTACCTTGACGGCATCATGATGGATTATGAAGGCGACCACGGCAAGGTTGTTCAGGCCGTGCGCAACTCCATGGCCTTTCATCACAGCTTCAATCCCAAGGACGACCGTGCCGTCTTCGTCTTCGACGCGGTGAAAGACTTGGCCGACCTTTCCATAATCACGGTAGGGATAAAGGTTTTGTTGGGCTTCATCGGCCTGCTGACGCTGGGCATCGGCGGCGTCGGCCTGATGAACATCATGCTGGTCTCGGTAACCCAGCGCACCCGCGAAATCGGCGTCGAAAAAGCTCTGGGCGCCCATCGCTGGCACATTCTGTTTCAGTTCTTAGCCGAGGCCCTGGCGATTACGGCTCTGGGCGGCCTGTTGGGCGTGGTGCTGGCATATGTCATCTCCTGGTCGGTGGGTTCGCTGACTTTGTGGAGCGCCTTCATCGAAGACGCCGGCGAAGGCGATATCCACCTCTACATCGACACCGCCACCCTGATCTGGTCGACGGCAATTCTGGCCTTCGTAGGCATAGTCAGCGGCATGCTCCCAGCCATCAAAGCCGCAGGTATGGATCCCATAGAAGCCCTCCGCTACGAGTAGATTTTGTTGGAAACTCGTAATCGAGACGCTCATCCTGTTGTTGGAGATGCTAATCGAGACTGTCATCCTGAGCGGAGTTGTTGTTTCGCGAAGCGAAGCAACAACGGAGTCGAAGGATCCCTTGCAGCTCAACATCACCGCCTGCTCGACGAGTAGTTTCTGCCGCATCTTCTGACTGCTGTAGCGCGCGAGAGCGCAACAGAAAGGCCTTAAGAAGTAGCGCCAGCGTCCCGCCGGCTGTCGCGGGAGCCTGCCCTGAGCTTGCCGAAGGGGCGACCCGCCCCCGCACTCGCAAGTGCAACTGCCGCGGGAAATCCTCTGTGTTCCTCCGTGCCCTCTGTGGTGAACAGTTTTTCTATAGAATCAATCAGTAGTGATACCGCGCCTGCAGAAAATCAATCCGCCGTTCGTTCACGCGATACACCAGTCGATGCTCCTGAGTAATTCGCCGCGACCAGCAACCAGCCAGCACATATTTCAGCGGCTCCGGCTTTCCGATGCCGGTAAACGGGTCGCGTAAGACCGCTTCGATGAGTTCGAAGACGCGAAGCGCAACTTTTCGGTCAGTATCAATCCAATAGCGCAGATCCTGTCGAAACTCGGGATGAAACACCGCCTCCCGCTCAACGCTGCGCCGCAAGTCCCGTCTCCCGGCGGAGCTTCTCCAACGGTTCAGGTTTACCCTTCCGGCGTACCGCGCGTCTCAGCGCGGTGAGCAGCCGCTGCGCATTCTTGGGCGACCGCAACAGGTGCGCAGTTTCTATCAGCCCGGCCAGTTCATCCGCCGGAACCAAAGCAACCGTCCTCTCGCCCTTGCGGCGAACCATGACCACCTCCCGGTCGCTGGCCACACGATCGAGAACTGAAGCCAGGCTCTGCCGCAAATTGGTATAAGTAGTCTCTGTCATGTCGCGATTGTACAGGATTCCTGTACGTAAGCCAAGGGCACCGTACCGCCGGAAGCCCTCTGTGCCCTCCGTGCCCTCTGTGATGAACAATTTTTCTATTCCGCTAAAATCATCCAGTGCCCGAACTCCCCAACCCCCGCCTGGACCGGGTCCAGGCCCAGCTCCGCCTCTACGAACATCCTCTGTTAAATTTTTCCGCTCGCGCCAAAGGCGAAGGCGTCGAAATCGTAATCCAGTTCAAAGACCCCTCCATACCCGTGCACACCTATTACTTCGATCTCCATCCTCGCGATCTTGACCATCACCAATTCGAATGGAGCTTCCAGCGCCAGCTCTACGACGCCCTGCACGACTATTTTTGCGAGATGTTCATCCGTACCCCGCAAGACCGCGCCGACCGCCGCCAGAAGGGCCTGTGAATCCACTCCGCCAAAAAATCGAAAACGAAATCCGCGAGCGCGGCCCCATTCCGTTCTCGCGCTACATGGAGATGTGCCTGTACCATCCCGAACTCGGTTACTACGCGCGCCACGCCGAACAATTCGGCAAGGCCGGCGACTTCTATACTTCGAGCGACGTCCACGCCGTCTTCGGCCGCTTGCTGGCTCGCCAGTTTGAAGAGATGTGGCGCGTGCTGGGATCGCCGCAGCAAATCGAACTGATGGAACTAGGCCCCGGCCGCGGCCTCTTCGCACAGGATGTACTCGACTGGTCGGAAAAGAAGTTCCCGGATTTCTTCCGCGCCCTGCGCTACATTCTGATCGAAAGCTCCCCCGCCCTCCGCCAGCGAATCGAAGCGACGCTAAGGCCGCACTTGGAGTCAGGAAAAGCGGAGTTGAATTCCTTCATTCGGATGCAGCCGGATCCCGCAAGCGCCCCGCGGTCAGCCGCGGAGCGGCGAAAGACTGCAGCCCACGGCGCAAGCCGTGGGTCGGGAATGGTGGAAAATGAACCAGCCCCGCAGGGGCGAAAGAAATTCTCCCCGATAGCACCCAGCGTCCCCACAATCCTCTTCGCCAACGAATTCTTCGACGCGTTGCCGGTCGAAATCCTCAGCCCGCAAGGTTCGCTGCGCATCGACGCACGCGACGGACGCTTCCTCGAAACCTGGGCGCCGCCTTCTATCGAAGAGATGGAATTCCTCGATCGCTATTCGGTCCATCCTCAACCGCACGAACGCATCGAAATCCAACTGGCCGCGCAACAATTTATGCATCGCATCCACCTGCACCGCGGCTTCTTCATCGCCATCGACTACGGCTATACCCGCGACGAACAACTCGCGGGCCGCCATCGCGGCACGCTGAAAGCGATTCGCCAGCACTCCGTCAGCGCCAATCCCTACGAAGCCCCCGGCGAACAGGACATCACAGCAGACGTAAACTTCACCGCGCTCTCCGCCGCCGCCGAAGGGCGCGGCATGCAAGTGCAGAAGGTCGTGACTCAATCTCAATTCTTAATGGGGATAGGCGAAGCCAATCAGTTTGCAGACGCATTCGAGGCATGCCATCTGCCGCAAGAGCGTGCCAAAGTGGCGCTGCAACTAAAACACCTGGTCACGCCCGCCGGCATGGGCGAGAGCTTTCACGTGCTGGTAACAAGCAAGGGAATAGAAAAGGAAAAAGCTGCGGCCCTGGCAGGCCTAAGCTTTGGCGGGGCGAGTCATACGCTGAAATAAAATGGTAGCTCAGATGGCCCTTGTCATTTCGAACCGGACGCCAAGCCCGCTGAGGAAGCTGCTTTCGAGGTAGCACCCGCCACCGCCTCTGGATACTCATACACACCGCGCCCCGACTTGCGCCCCAACCGTCCCGCCTTCACGTACTGCACCAGCAGTGGCGCGGGACGAAATTTCTCTCCCAGTGATTTGTGCAGGTACTCCAGAATGCTCAGGCGCGTATCGAGCCCCACCAGATCGATCATCTCAAACGGCCCCATGGGGTGGTTGAGCCCAAGCTTCAATGCCTTGTCGATGTCAGCTGCCGAGGCGATCCCTTCCTGCAGCATGTAAAACGCTTCGTTGCCGATCATGGCGTTGATGCGGCTGGTGATGAAGCCCGGCGACTCTTTGATCACCACCACTTCTTTCTTCATGCGCTGGCCGACTTCAACCGCGGTGGCCAGCGTGTCGTCATCGGTCTCGAGCGCGCGCACCACTTCGAGCAGCTTCATCTTGTGCACCGGATTGAAGAAGTGCATGCCCAGGCATCTTTTCGCGCGATAAGTTACGCTGGCGATTTCAGTCACGCTGAGCGAAGACGTATTCGACGCCAGGATCGTCGTCGGGCGGCAGAGCTTGTCGAGCAGGGTGAAGATTTCGATCTTCGATTCCATCTCCTCCGGCACGGCCTCGATGACGAGATCGGCTTCGCGCGCGGCCTCCTCGACCGATCCCGCATACTCCAGCCGCTCGAAAGCAGCGTCGGCGTCGGGGGCCGTCACTTTGCCCAGTTCGACCGCCTTGTCGAGGTTGCCGCGGATTTCGCTTTCCGCCTTGCGCAGCGCGGCCGGCACGAGGTCTTCGAGGACGGTGCGATAGCCGCCAAGCGCCGCCGCGTGCGCGATGCCGCGTCCCATGATGCCCGCGCCGATCACCGCGATGGTCTTGACCTGGGCCACTACTGGCCCGCCTTTTCCAGATCGGCGAGCGCCGCGTTGAGAGCGCTGCCTGCGGCGCGCAAATAGTCCGCCAGACGTTTGCGTTCTTCGGTGGTCATGCTGGGAATGTAAAGGCACATGCGGCGCAAGGTGGTGGTGATGTCGTCCACATAGTTCATCGAGCGAATCAGTTCTCCGGTAGCTGGCATGAGTGCTCCTGTGTTGAGTTGAATATTCTATTCTGGACGCGCCGGCTCATTTAGTAAAGGCAGGTCGAGGCCGGCAGAGGGGCTAGGGTTCTCCATAATGTTCCGAGCGGAACATTCGCGATGTTCCGAGCGGAACACTCGCGCAGTTTTAAAGTGTGCAGGGAAGGGCGCAGAATAGCTTATAGATATTATTGGCTAACCTGCTTGTTTGTGAGATGGATAGCGCGCGCGTGCCGAAATACCGGCAGTGGGTGTGGCAGAAAAGCCACGGTCAACAGCAAAATTTCGTGAGGTGGAGGGAGCT
>JBAVAV010000784.1:0-7178 GCA_049585895.1 Candidatus Sulfotelmatobacter sp.
GGCAATCAGCGACAGCAGATACATCATGCCCGCGCCCTTCTGCATTTCCGCCTGCTTGGCTTTGTCATTGGGATCGTAGCCCATGAGCACCATCCAGGGCTTTGCGAACAGCAGAGGCGAATACCACAGAAATCCGACCACCATGGTGGCGAGTGCTCCCACCAGCACGGCCCACACGTTCAAGCCCATGAATTTCATGGAGCTCCTCCTTCAGCGAACGAGGATGCGCAGTTTATTTGTTTGGGAAAGGCTTGATCAACGTCCGCGAGTGTACCAGATCGAGCCCGGCGACTTGTAGTTGCGGCCTTCGCCCCACACCACGTGCGTGGCGCCGAGGTTGTCGATGCCGATGGAAAAGAAGTCGCCGAAAGGAAAGCGGAAGCCGTTGTCCTGAATGTAATCGTATCCACGCACTGGGCCGGAAAGTTGGGACTCCGCGGACCACGTAGCGCCGCCGTTCGTCGAAGCGCGATGAAACGTATTCCAAAGCGGATGATTCTGCGCATCCTTCATTCGCGTGTCCATCCACGCAATGCGCACGTCGCCGGCCGTGCCCGCGGTAATCGCAGGAAAGCAGTGTTCCACATCGGGTCCGGCGGTCGAAACGTCGAGCTTCGCGGACCAGCTTCCGCCGCCGTTGGTGGAAGACGAGAAATACATGCGCTCGGGTCCACCGTTCGTCGTGCCCGCATTCCACAACGCGAAGAGGGTTCCTGCGGCGTCGGAAGCAAGTGCAATCTGCGAGCCCAGAAATCCGGATTCGCAGCCTTGCGCCGAGCAACTCGGCGCGGCGCTGGAGACATCCATCGGCGTGGTATTCCAGTTGCGCCCGCCATCCGCCGACCGGCTTACAAACACGCCCACCGGCCGGGTGTGAATGTTCCGTCGGGCGTAGGCGGTCCAGGAAAAATACACGTTGCCCGCCGGATCCACGGTCGCGCCTCCGGCCAGCGACCACCCCGGCCCGGCTTCCGGGTTCACCACGGTCGAAGAAAAATTCTGCGCGTAGTCGTGCGACGCGGCCACCACGAACTTCTCATCGTGATTGAATCCCACGTAAATATTCGGACCGCGCACTGCCAGGACAGGCTTGTCCGCGTCGGATTCCTGCCGGGAGCGTTCCGCCACGGCAAAATACCAGGAGCGGCCAAAGTCCTGCGATCGCGCTACGATCACGTCCCGCTTGCCATTCTGCAACCACGATGCATAAAGAGTTTGGCGGTCGACCGGATCCACCACAATTTGCGGGTCAAATTGCCCCGTCGAGGAGGTCAGCAGCGGACGCGCCGGCTCCCAGGAGATTCCATTGTCGTCGCTGGTCAGCAAGGCCATCGTAGGCGCGGCGCAACTCCGGCATTCAGCGACTGGGCCGTATTGCGGAAAGAGAATATAGATGTGTCCGCGGCCGTCGGCGGCCAGCGCCGGCTCCCACTGATCTCCGGCGGTATAGCCGACACGATGTTGAGGAATAAATCCGGGCTCGGCAAGGGCTCCACGAACGGCAAAGGTCAGAACGAGGCAGAGCGCAAACTTCTGCACAGTTTTGGCGCGGCTGGACCGGCAGATACCGGTTCGGAAAACCACAGACTTCTCCTGGGACAAGCTGGCCTTCTACATCCTGGCCTTGGAAGGCCTTCGAAGACCTGGGACAACGCTGACCGGACTTTATCGTGATTCCGCAGCGCCGTCAATTGCCCGAGTGGGTCATCCTAAGCGGACAGCGGGCAGGAAGGGCGTGACTTTCCGGCGGTTTCGTCATCTAATAACAAGCTAAAGACTCAGTTAATCGGCGAGATTCTTGCCCCTTAGGAGCGATACCACGATGGAGAAAGCTACGTTTGCCGCAGGTTGTTTTTGGGGAGTGGAAGCAACCTTCCGCCAGATTCCGGGAGTTCTGTCCACACGCGTGGGCTACATCGGCGGGCGCACCGAAAATCCTACCTATAAAGAAGTCTGTACCGACAGCACGGGCCACGCCGAGGCGGTCGAGGTGGATTTCGATCCAGCAAAGGTCGCGTACTCCGATCTGCTGAAAGTTTTCTGGGAGAACCACGACCCCACTCAACGCAACCGCCAGGGACCGGATTGGGGAACGCAGTACCGATCCGCCATCTTTTTTCATAATCCCGCGCAGGAAACTGCGGCGCTGGCCTCGAAGGACGCTCTCGAGAAAGCGCATCGTTATTCCAAGCCGATTGCGACACAAATCGTTCGAGCGGAGAAATTTTTCGAGGCCGAGGACTACCACCAGCAGTATCTGGAGAAGCGCGGCCAGGCCAGTTGCCACGTTAAGGCGTAACGCAGAATCGTGGTAGCGCCGGCATCCTGCCGGCTTTCCCGAGAGCTCCCTAGCCTGCCGAAGGGGCGCCTCGCCCTCGGTGCTAATGGTGATGCGCCTGCTCTCCAGGGCGCATCCGCAAGAAAACTTGAAACGACACGGGATTATTTCCATAAGCCGCGTCCAAGACGGCGGGCTTGGAGTAGACGGTCACATCCGCACCCAGACCCAGTTGCCAGGCGTGATTCTGTATCAGGTCGCGCTCGCCGCCGAACGTGTACGCCCCGATGCGATAGGCCGGATGCACCGCCGCCTGCGGAAATAATTCGTCTTTATCGACCAACTCCAGCCGGGTGAAGGCGTAGTCGCGGCGCAGAAAGTTCAGCGTCGATTCCAGCAGGTAGCCGTTGAGGTTGGTTCCCTCGGCGATCTTGTGCACTCGCCCCCAGACCAGCGAGGTTGCCCAATTGCCCGCCCCCAGCGGCCGGTCATATTCCACTGACGCGGTCTGCCGCCACTGGCTGCCCGGCTCCAGGGCCTCGGGATGTTCCAGCCGGCCAACGCTGTACTGCGCGGTCCAGTTGCGCCACGCCGCAAGGCTGGCCCGTCCCGACCACGAGTCGAGCGCCGCCAGTTGAATGCTCCAGCGCTCTTCATCCGGCTCGCGGCCGTTAAACGCTGAAGCCTCCAGCTTGACGTCCTGATGCGCAGAGTGGAGGACGAATCCGGTCGTGACCACACCGAAGCTGGTATGAGTGGAATCCTGCAAATGATGGCCGAGCGGCGCCAGCGGTAGCTCCGCGGCGGAAGCGCGATGAATGTAAGTGACCGGACCCAGCGCCGGCTCCGCCGACGGCCCGCCATACAGCTCCCACGACAGCTTTTCCGTCAGCGGCAGCGTGTACAACATTGCCAGCTCAGCAAAGACGTTGTGCGGATGCTGATGATCGATCAGCGCCTGCCCGTGGTAGGTTTCGCCGGTCTGGAACAGCTCGGGGAAACCAGGATGCGGCGAGGTCAACGATTCCGCAGAAAACATCTGACGAAAAAGAATTTTTCCAGAGCCCAGGGAGTGGCCCTCCATCAGCATGCCCCAGTTCACCGATTCAGCCTTGCCTTCGCCGCGCGGTCCGCCCTGCTGGTTGTAATCGGCGAAGATCACGCCATGGGCCATCAGCTCCCAGCCGCCGCGCATCCACATCCATTCATGTTCGGGTGTGGAGGCCGGCTGCCAACCGGTTCCTGACCCCGCATGCGGCGAAGGCAAAGACGAACTCTCGTGTTCCTCCATCTGCATTCCGCTCATGGAGTCGCTCTGGGAAAAAGCGAGCGAAGCCGGAACTGCAAAGATGATTAAGCAAATAAGAGCTTTTCGCACAGGACCTTTCAAGTAGCGCCGCCGTCCCCGGCGGCTGGCCGATGCGGGCGTCCTCGCCCGCCGTCCCGAAAGCAAGACGCTTCGGAAGCTTTCACGGCAAACCACCCACACCGGCACGCGCCGGCAGAGAAGCGAACAATTGTCTGGGGCTAAATTCTAAGAGGAGAAATACCGGGAGGGCTGTAACTGCAAACAATCGCAATCGAAGATTCGTCTTTCACCATCGCATACGCTTGAGGGTCTGCAAGACTTGCAAGCACAATCCACTGCGGCGGGCGCGGCGCGAAAAAATCCGTAACCACAGCCGAGTGGTGTCTCGCGACGCAACACTCGAAGTTTCCATGCTGCCGAGCCGGCGCTGGCATGCCGTGACAGCCCGCAGGATGAGAAGTCACTCCCGAAGCCCTCAGCAATCGCGCCGCTCCCGCCAGAGTTGGCAGCATCGTTGCCAGGAGTGCCACCGTCACCATGCGTGACCAGATCCGCGTCATGAGTCCGTCCCCGTAATCTTCAGGCGGAGTTCTTCCGGCAACCGCTGGCGAATTTCTTCGGGCAGGCGGTCATGCACGCGGCGCGCGCCTTCCTTGGCTGCATCGAGCACGGTGACCGGCGCGGGCGTCGCGACGGCTACGCCCAGCCAGATCAGCGCAGAGAGCGCAAAGCCCGCCAGCGCGGCAATCTCCAGCCAGAACGCATGGCGCGGACCGAAGTGGCGGATCACTCCGAAGGCCAGCAGGAAGACTCCGGCGGAAACCGAAGCCAGCGCGATCAGGCCAACGTCGATGATGCGGTGAATGCGCTGGCGGCTGCGGCAGTGTTCGCAGCCCGCGAAGTGGCTTTCGTAGTCGGCGCGCATCTCCGGCGCCAGGCCGGAAATATCGTAGCGCCAGCCGGCCAGAATCTTGCCTACAATTGGATCGGTGCACTGCTGAGTCATAAAATGACTACAGGCGAATGGGCGGCAAAGCCTCAGCCTGCGCCGCCAGCAGCACGCGGTTATGGAACAGGCCGCCGCGCTGCGCCAATGCCTTTTCCGCCTCTCTGCGCGCTATTTCCGGATGATTGTTCTGCTCAGAGAGATGCGCCAGCACCACAAACGTTGCACCATTATCATAGTCGTTAGCAAAGAAATGCGCGAGTTTCTCGTTCGAGAGATGCCCCACACTACTCGCGACGCGCTGCTTCACCGGCCAGGGATAAGGCCCTCCCCGCAGCATCTCCACGTCGTGATTGGATTCCATCACCAGCACGTCGGAATTGCGCAGGTGGTCGCGCACATTTGCCGGCAGATATCCCAGGTCGGTGGCGATGCTCACTTTTGCGCCCTCCACGCGAAACGTGAAGCCCACCGGGTCTGCGGCATCGTGGGGAATGGTGAACGGACGGACTTCAATGTCGCCTATCTGAAAACGCTGCCCCGCCTCGAACCGTTCCAGCTTCTCGAGCCGTGGCCGCTCTCCGTTTTCGTCGCGCATGGCGCGGGCCCAGACTGCATGCGTGGCGCCGGTCATGAATACGGGAATGCCCAGCTTCCTGGCCAGCATGGCTAAGCCATAGACGTGATCGGAGTGCTCGTGAGTAATAAGAATGGCGCACAGCGCGTGCGGATCTTCGCCCAGCGACCGCACCCGTTTGAATGTCTCGCGGCACGAGATGCCGGCATCGACCAGGAGACGCGTACGCGAACTGGAAACGATGGCACAGTTTCCCCGGCTGCCGCTGGCCACCATCGTAACCGTCACACCCATGCTCGCAGCATACGCGCCCCCCCTGTGGAACCGGGAGTACTTTCTTGGTTATCCGATACCTTTGCGCAGGCGGGGATCATTTCATAACTTAGACTCCCGAATTGAAAGCGCGTCTTCAAGCGTACAAAGAGCATCAGCAAATCCCGGCCTTCATACCGGATCTTCACAAACCGTGATATAGTGCCCGGCGGCCCGTAGAGCAGCTCCATCGGCGCCCGCAGCAGGAGAGCACAAGACTGCAAATCACCCGCGGCCAGAGATTGGCCGATGACGGAGGGTCCCTTATGAGCAGAAAAGTTTCCATGAGTTTGCGAGGCGCATTGGCGGTGCTTGCCGCCGCGTTGTCCCTGGCGGCAGTTGCTGAATGTCAGGAGAAGGTACTGTACAGCTTTTCCGATCCCGGCGGCGCCGTAGCGCCCGCCTCCAACCTCATTTCCGACGCCGCAGGCAACCTCTACGGCACAACTTTCTACGGTGGCGCGTTTGGCATGGGCATGGTCTTCGAACTATCGCCACAAGCCGGCGGATGGACGCTGATTATGCTGCACAGCTTCAATATCGATGGCGTCGACGGATTCTTTCCCACAGCCGGAGTGATTTTTGACGCCTCCGGCAATCTGTTTGGCACCACGCAGTTTGGAGGAACGGGAACCTGTGGGGTCGGCCTCGCCTGCGGCACGGTCTTCGAACTGACCCCGGCCGGGGATGGATCCTGGACGGAAAAGGTGCTGCACAGCTTCATTGGCGCGGATGGATATCAGGTCCACGCCGGCGTGATTCTTGACGGCGCCGGAAACCTCTATGGCACCACCGCCAATGGAGGCTCCTTCAGCCAGGGAACGATATTTGAGTTGTCGCCACACTCGAACGGGAAGTGGGCTTTGCGGGTGCTGCATAACTTTACCGGCTCGTCCGATGGAGGCGTTCCTTTTGGCGGCGTTGTTCTGGACGCTGTGGGCAATCTTTATGGCATGACCTCGGCGGGCGGCGGTTCGACCCCGCAGTGCAAATACGGCTGCGGCGTCGTCTTTCAGTTGAATCCCGCGCAGGCCGGCCCGCATAACGGCTCAGTGCTGCATTATTTTTCGCGCACCACCGGGGACGGCCGCTATCCCTACGCCGGACTGATTGTCGACGCCGCCGGCAATCTTTATGGGACGACGAGCGCGGGCGGCGCAACCAACAGCGGCATTGTCTTTGAGTTGACGCCGACCGGTAGCGGGCAGTGGCAGGAGACGGTGCTGCACGATTTTGACGCCACCAGCGGTGACGGAGTGAATCCCGGCGGCGACCTGATCTTCGACGCCTCCGGCAATCTGTATGGAGTGACTTTGACTGGAGGCTCCGATGCTCAGGGCACCGCGTTCGAACTCACACCCAATGGATCCGCGTGGACTGAAACCATTCTCTGCAGCTTCACCAATCAGGGCTCGGATGGCTACAACCCTGCTGCAACCTTGCTGTTGGATTCCTCAGGCAATCTTTACGGAACTACCGGCCGGGGAGGGACGGCGGATGAAGGCGCAGTATTCGAGATCACGCGCTGAACGGGAGGGCACAAGTTCAATCGTGCCGTTCGTCCCGTAACGTCGTGCAATTTAACAAGGCTTTAGCCGCTGAGTGCCCTCGGCAGCCGGAGTCGCGTCCGCCTATTTATTTGCCCTGCCACAAGTTGTCGAGGACGGTTCGCAGCAGCGATCCGCCGTACGCGCCGGCAAGTCCCGGAAGTGCTGTGAGGAGTGATCCATACATCTGCGCACGGGTAGGTTTGACC
>JBAVAV010000785.1:0-7807 GCA_049585895.1 Candidatus Sulfotelmatobacter sp.
GAAAGAAACAGATTGAGCAGAATAAAAGGATAGGGATCCCACGAGGAGCGGCCCATACCAATGCTGGTGACCGAGTACGCCATCAGAACCACGCCAAACGCAATAATGAACTTCCAGGAGCCGCCGAAGCGGGCAACCGCGTCGGCAATGCGCTCGCCAAAGGTCGATTCCTCCTCGATCATTTGGTTCGGGTTGCGGTTGGCGCGCACTCGCACCAGTTGTTGCGAGGCATGAAACTGGCGGCCCAGCACGGTCAGCATGTCCATGCCCGCCAGCGGCTTGCGCTGCAGCAGCACGGAAATATCGTGGCGGTCCACTTCGATGCAAACGGTTTCTTCCAGCGCGGTGGCGTCGGTTTGATGAGGCGTTTGCTCCAGCATCGAGGCGAAACCGAAAAACTCGCCCACGGAAGGCTCGTCCACCACGACTTCCTGGTGGTCCTGATCGACGGTGCTCACGCGCACCCGCCCTGAGACCATTACATACGCGCGCTCGCCCGGCTCGCCCATCTTGTAAATGCGTTGCCGCGGCGCAAATGTTTTGAGCTCGACCTGCCCCGCCAGCACGGCCGACTCTTCGTCATCCAGCAGGGCAAACAGCGGGACTTGCTTCAGGATCTGAGGATTGCACGCCATGGATTACCTCTCGCAGGAAAATAGACCACGCCCCACGAGGAGAGGATTTCACAAGTGTGCAGAAGCGGGCAACCAGCAACAGGCGGCTGGGCAGCGCTTTGAAAGGGCGCGACTTCCAGTCGCGCCGTGAAAGCCCAATAACATCAACGGCGGCTTCAGCCGTGGGACCGAACACTTACCTCGTGAGTGACGAAATGACTCTGCCCGCTGTAATGAAAACGCGCGAGTCCCCATGGCATGAGGACAATCTAGTTTGTTCGCCGGGCTAAGCCTGTGACGTGTGAACATCCCACTCAAGCCGAACCGGGCTTGAGTGGCCACCGACCAACAATCTCCCGTGCTCGTAGCGGATTCTCAGGTTTTGTCATACAGCGGAACGCAGTCGCAGAGCGATTTCTGTAGTCACGTAGATGCCTAGAGGTAGCCAAGAAATCATTATGTGCCGCATCTGTTTATCATCGGGGATACTGGACTCTTGGAGCAATCCGTAGTTTGGGATCGCGACGTAAGCTGCTAGTCCAAAGCCTAAGATCCATTTCAGAACAACATTCGGATGCAACCACCCGATAAGAACGTCCATACCCCAAGCGACCGCTACGCCCCAGCCGATCAGATTGATGAACGAGATGACAGCGGGTGCGGGATAGAAGATCAACTTTGACAATGACCAGCCGAATTTCCTACCATGACCATGAAGACGAGCGAGATTAAGATGAACTCGACGTTGTTCTTCATTTAGACCGCGCCCGTTCTTGTGGCTTGCTTGTCGTCTTTTTTCTTTTTGTCTCCCGGCCCGCCAATTCCTGAAAGTACGTAGCCGATGATCGCTCCCAAGATTGTTCCCATGTTTTCTTTTGAGATTTTATCTTCCAAGCCAAGGATCAATACGGTGGGTATCACTAAGCAGATGCCTACAAACTGAATTGCACGGTCACCGATTCCGTAGCCGCCTTTAATGCGATGGATCAGCGTTCCGATTATCCCAACGAGCATCACAAGTATCAGGAAAGCATCTAAGTAGCAATGCTGCGGCATATTCGCTCCTCACGATCGGCTGGGGATTATAACGCGCCTGACGCTGACTTTCGCGGATCGCACCCGATTCTCTGTGTAGAAGGCCACGTGACAGGCGGATGGCCCAATCAAGCCCGGTTTTGGCTTGAGTGGGGGCCGTTCTTGAGACCCGAGGACAGGCGGAACGTTTTCAAAAAGCCAAAGCCCCGAGATCGCTCGGGGCTTCGAGATACTAAACGGCGTTTGCCAAACATCTACAATGATAAATCAGCCGAAGCGATTGTCAACAAATTTTGGTGTCGAGTAACCCGAGGAGGGCAAGGGAGTTGAACCCTAGTGGCTGCAGAGCCACTCGACATTTGGCAAACGCCGTCCAGTACCCACTGGCAATACCCTCCTAAACGCTCGTCCACCGTGTAACATTTTATGAGCACTTACTCACGAAACGAACAGTGTGCTCATCAATATTTGAGGAACTGTACCAATCCGGGAAAACAAAAAGGCACAGCGGGGGGCCGTACCGAGCAAGGCAGAGAAATTCTGGGGACGAGAAATTCGGGAGACGGACAGAACGTGCCCATCAACTAGTTTGAATCGCAACCCAAAGAGAATCGCAGAGCGGCACACACCTCATTCATTCGTGCGGAACTAAGCTGGGCCACACGTTTCCCCAGGCGCTGCTGCGACACCGTGACTGCATTGTGCAGGTTCACTGCGCACGGAGACTTCATACCGTCTTCCTCATTCAGCACAACTTCCGACGGTACGCCGCGAATCGTGGAAGTGACTGGCGCAATCGTCACTGTTGATAAATACGCGATGGCGCTGTTGCGGGTGAGCACGAGAACTGGGCGTTTTTTGTCCGGCGCGGCAAACTGATAGAGCCGAACCTCACCTCGGGCTATCTGGCCTCGGGCTATCCTCCCGGCCACGTGGCCTCCGATTCCCAACCCTGCGCTTCCGCGTCTGCTTCCGCCTGCCGCGAGTAGCCCAGGCGGTCGCGCTCTTCACTGGCTCGAAGTTCCAACCGTCGGAGATGTTCCCGCAGAGCGTCGCGCACCAGAGCGGAACGGTTTCGCTTCGTGCGCTTTGCGGCTTGGTCGGCGGCGTGTAAAAGTTTCTTATCCAGCACGATTTGAACGATTTGCATATGTGGAGCCTATTCCACAGTATACTCCACATAAGTTATTTCTAAGCGACCTTTTTAAATTCGGTTGGCGCATAAGTCGCCGCTTGGCGTGCGCAAGGTGTCTGCGAGATGTTGCTTCCACAGGAAATCCACACCGCACTGTGACATCCAACCTTGCGCCCACATCCCAATCGCGCGATCATGGTCGAGGCCGTAACGGTCTCTTGGAAGTCGCCCAGAGAAAGGCTCCCGTGCTAAGTTCATTGTTCTCTAAAGTTTGAGACCTAAGTCCTTTGAAACCTGAATCTTGCGGGGAATTTCTTGCTAACTTCGTGATTCCAAAGAATAAAGAATAGAGGGGGAGGGGGCCTACTCAACGGGTAACTTTCCTGTTCTGGGAGACGACCGAGCCGCGGACGCGACTGCGGAATTTACGGCCTGAGTGCCATATTGACAACCCGGCGATTTGGGGAGAAACTCCGCTCAAGACTCTGTTACTTAACTGAGCTGTGTCCATGGTGCATCTTCCGATGTGGGGCCCCGATCCTGCCAAGCCTGGCCCGTCTGAGCCTGCTCCTTCTGAATTTGGACCGAAATCCGCATCCGCCGACTTATGGATCCCGCCGGAAGAACTCTTCGAGCCCGATGCGCCCCTTGGTCCCGAATCTGATTTGGCGGAACTGGCGGCAAAGTTCTCCGCGCACGGCGGTGGCGGGCTGTCGAAGGAGTTGTCGGCCGACCTGGCACTGGAAATCGTGCTCAACGAAATTGTGGAGCAAGCTTGCCTGGCCACCGGCGCGACTGGCGCTGCCATTGTCCTGGCCCGCGATGGAGAATTGGTTTGCCGCGCCAGCACGGGCGCGACCGCTCCTGAACTGGGCGTGCGCCTCGACACCAACGCCGGTTTAACCGGCGCTTGCGTCAAGACACGCCGAATCCAGCGCTGCGACGATGCGCAATCGGACGCGCGCGCAGATATGGAAGCTTCCCGCTGGCTGGGCATCCGCTCGGTGATGATTCTTCCGCTTGAGCGGAATAATGATCTGGTCGGCGATCTACTCGGCCTGTTTGAAGTTTTTTCGTCCCGACCCTCCGCCTTCGGAGAACGCGACCAGCGCACGCTCGAAGCGCTGACTCAGCGCGTGCTCTGGAATTTGCAGCGGGCCAGCGAGACGCTGTTGCCGAAAGCTATAGACCCGCCCGAAGCATCGAAGCAGGTCTCCGGGAAGATTGCCGGGAAAGTATCGGAGACATCGCCGGCAACAGTGCCGTCGGAAGTGTCAGAGAAAGTCTCAGAGAAAGTGTCGGAGAAAGTGCCGGAGAAAGTGTCGAAGAAAGCCCGCCGCTTCGCGGATCCGGAAATGCACTCACGAGATGAGTCAGCGGATGTGTATGCCACAGAAGTGACGAGACAAGTCGGTGAGCGTCATTTCGACGGCGTCACCCTTACTCTCGGCGCAGTGGTTTTTGCCTGCGCGGTTTTGCTGAGCACGCTGGTTGGCCTGCACCTGGGCCGGCACAGGGCCACGGTTGACCATTCCCACAAAGCGAAACTTGCCGACAGGACCGCATCGAGCCAGCAGTCACAGAAGGCCAACTCCTCGAACGCTGGTGCGCCGGTCCCGGCCGCGCCCGCCGGAAGTGCACCTTCAGCGGATGCTTCCGCCGCGGTTGGGACGTCTGCGACGAGCGGAGAAAAAGCAGGATCTTCCACCGCACAACCTGAGTCGCGAAAACCTGAGTCGCGAGAATCTGGTTCGCGACAAACTGGCTCGCGCCCGGTACTCGACAGTCCTCCGGCTGGGAGTCTCTTGATTTACGAGAATGGGAAAGAAGTTTTTCGCATGCTCCCGTCTCGGCCCGGCGAGAAGCAAACCGCCAACCCGGGAGAAACGAAGAGCGCATCGCCCGCAGAAGCGACCTCGGCGTTTGCTCTTTCCACTGTGGCCGCGGAGAACAGTCTGATTCGCCGCGTAGAACCTGACTATCCCCAAGAGGCCCGGCAAAAGGGAATTCAGGGGCCGGTTGTTCTCGACTTGCATATCGGCAAAGACGGTGCGGTTCAGGATGTAGGTTTCGTCAGCGGAGAGACGGTTCTTGCAGAGGCGGCAACGTCTGCCGTGAAGCAATGGAGGTTCAGGCCGCGCTACGTGGATGGCCGCGAGGTGGAAATGCAAACCAGAATTACTCTGCGCTTTACCCTTCCCACATCGCAGAACACAAATTAAATCACCAGCCCTTTCTCACATACGCAACATTTATTTGCGAGCGGTCCTCAACCGCACTGTCCTCAGTTGAAATGTTTCTTGAAACACTGCGTGATCAGGTCGTTGCTGACTGCGGTGGATCCCAGGACGCCCTCAGGCGTGTAGCCGGAATCGACAATCTCCGTACCTACGCAGCCGGATATTGCCGTCAACGAATAAGGCGAGTTAAGTTGCGAGTAGAACAGGTATCCCTCGGCTTCCGAATTGTTGAGCGCGTTGTTGCAAACCCAGCCTGCGACGCTCGTCTGCGGATATGAAAAAGTCCAGCCCGGTTGCACGATGCTCTGAGCCAGCCATGCGGTGTTGGCCTCTTGAGTGGTATTTCCCTTTGAGGGCTGGCAAGTATATCCGGTCTCTGTAGTGACTCCGTTCTGCGGTCCTCCACGGAAATTGATGGCGTCCACCCACGACGTGCCATCCGTGGGGATGATCGTGACCGACGAGCCATTCGGCTTTTCGCAACCCTGTTCAATGTCGGAATATGGTGGCCCGGATGCCAGCTCCGCGCTGTCGAGCAAGTCACCGCCCCTGTACCAGGCCAGCCAATAAGCGATTGCTCCAGCTCCGGCGCTGCCACCGAGTACGCCGAATCCGCCAGTTGAATAAATATTGTCGTGGATGTATTTGCCAATCGCCGCCGGCCTGCACGCAGCGGTGAGAATACTCTTCGTGCTCAGGCCAGTGTCCTGCCAATCGGAGCCCCAAGCAGTCTGCACAGTGGCGAACCCCGCTCCATTAAGCGGGGTGACATAGTTGTTTCCGCTGGCCGTGGTTCCGGCTGCACCGCTGAAGATGATGATGGTGCCCGCACCCGACCCTTGCTTCACTCCCCAAGTGACCTGCACGTCCGCTGTGCTTGGACATGAGACGGTGGCCTGCGAGCACTGGGAACCAGATGAAAAACTCGCCGGACAGGTAATGGAGGTGACGCCGGCAACGCTACCCACTCCAACGCTAAGCGAACCAGTAGCATTGATCGATCCGGAACTGGCAGTGATCGTGGAGATTCCGGCGCTGCCGCTGCTCGCCAATCCCGTACTGCCGATTGTTGCCACCGAATTAGAGGACGAAGTCCAGATGACGGAGTTCGTCAGGACCTGCGTGCTGCCATCGCTATACGTCCCGGTCGCGGAATATTGCTGAGAACTAAGGACTGGGATCGAAGCGGCCGACGGGCTGACGCTTAACGAAACCAGAATCGGCCCGGTGACCGTGACTTGAGTCGAGTTGGTGATGCTGCCGGAGGTAGCGCTGACCGTAGCGCTGCCAGCGCCGATTCCAGTCGCCAAACCACCCGCAACGATGCTGACCACCGAGGGCGCACTCGAGGCCCACGCAACG
This sequence comes from Candidatus Sulfotelmatobacter sp., assembly GCA_049585895.1. Lineage (GTDB taxonomy): Bacteria > Acidobacteriota > Terriglobia > Terriglobales > Acidobacteriaceae > Sulfotelmatobacter. The sequence goes on from JBAVAV010000785.1 coordinate 6,387, forward strand.
GAGGCCGTCACATCCTGCGTGCTACCGTCGGTGAACGTGCCGTTTGCCTGAAATTGTTGCGTCGTCCCCAACGCAATTGAGACGTTCGTTGGGGCGATAACAATGGACACAAGAACAGGCTGACCCACGGTGAGCTGCGCCGATGACGACACCTGTCCCAGTGTGGCCAGAATGCTGGTACTGCCGTCGCCTGCGCTGGTGGCCAATCCCACCGTCCCCGGAGTGTTGCTGAGAACCGCCACCGGCGCCGACGAGGAATGCCAGCTTACGATTCGGGTCAAGTCTTGCGTACTGCCATCACTATAGGTTCCGGTAGCGGTGAACTGTTGAGCCGCTCCCAGCGCAATCGAAGCCGACTGCGGATTGACAGCAATCGAAACCAAAGTGGTTGGGTTCACCGTCAAGGTAGCCGTCCCGCTGATGGTTCCACTGACCACACGAATCGTCGTTGTTCCCGCACCGACGGCTGCGGCCACTCCTTGTGAGCCGTAGGTATCGCTGATCGTCGCGATAGCCGCTGCGGATGAACTCCAGTATCCGGACTGAGTCAGATCCTGCGTGGTGCCATCGCTGAAGGTGCCCGTGGCTGCAAACTGCTGGTTCGTACCCGGCGCAATGGAAGGCGTCTGCGGGATAACGGCAATCGAAAGCAGCGTGGCTGACGTTACCGTCAAAACTGTCGAGCCGGTCACGGATCCCGAAACCGCGCTGATCGTGGCCGTCCCCGCGCCTATGCCACTGGCCAATCCGGTGTTGTTGATTGTGGCTGTCGACACGGTACTGGACGACCATGTTGCGCTGCTGGTCAGGTCCCGTTGGCTGCCATCGCTGTACGTTGCAGTCGCGGTGAACTGCTGCAGAGTGCCCTGCGCAATCGAGGGTACAGCCGGCGTCACAGCAATCGAGACCAGATTCGCCGTTGATACCGTGAGTACCGTAATTCCTTTGACCGTCCCCGCCGTGGCGCTGATGGTGGCTGCGCCCGCGGTCACGCCAGTGGCTACGCCTTGCGAACCGGCCTGATTGCTCATGGCCGCTACCGTCGGCGTGTCCGAACTCCACTGCGCGGTGGTGGTGATGTCTTGCGTCGTGCCGTCGTTGTAGGTGCCCGTAGCGATAAAAGGTTGCGTTGCCCCTGTCGGGATAATGGGAATCGCGGGCGTGACCGCAATCGATACCAAAGCGGCGGAGGTCACGGTTACCGTAGCGGAGCCGGTGATTGAGCCCAAGCTCGCAGTGATATTGCTGCTGCCTGTCGCGACACCGTTGACCAGTCCCTGGTTGTTCACGGCCGCAATCGTGGAATTGGCCGAAGTCCAGGCAGCCGTGCCAGTCACGTCCCAGGTGCTGCCATCGCTGTAGATGGCTGTAGCTTTCAGGGATTGGATGGTGCCCGGAGCAAACGATGGATTCGCTGGCGT
>JBAVAV010000786.1:0-2464 GCA_049585895.1 Candidatus Sulfotelmatobacter sp.
CGAAGTATCACGAAGGTTCTTAGTTTCAATGGCTTCCTTCGTGTGACTTCGTGCCCTTTGCGGTTTAGGTTCGGCAAATTGACCCACTACCCAAGTGCGACGTTCGTTGACAATTCTTTGCAGGCTACGGTATCTTAAAGGCTTGGTAGTCGTGTGGTTACCCGCCTGATGGCCTGGCGTCCTCGCCAGGGAATCAACGAGCGGTCTTCTTTCGCATTTTTTCATTCTGGGAGATTCCGATGTCAACCTATTTCCCCAAAGCGGGGGAAATTGTGCGCAAGTGGTATGTCGTGGATGCCGATGGGCAGACGCTGGGACGTCTGGCGTCGCAGGTGGCGCGCGTCCTGATGGGCAAAGAGAATCCGCAGTACACGCCCTTTCTCGACACCGGCGATCACGTGATCGTAATCAACGCCGAGAAGATCAGGACGACGGGCATGAAGGCGGAGCAGAAACAGTATCACCATTACACCGGATATCCGGGCGGCCTGCGCACGGAAGACTATGGCAAGCGGTTGACGCGAAAGCCGGAAAAAATCATTGAGGAGGCGGTGCGGCGCATGCTTCCGAAGAATAAGCTGGCGGCGCACATGCTTTCGAAGTTGAATGTGTATAAGGGCGACAAGCATCCGCACGAGGCGCAAAAGCCGCAGGACTTGAAGCTGGAAGTGAGAGCGTAGAAGCAGCTACGGGCTCTGAGCTTTGAGCCACGAGCCAGCGCTGAATACTTGGAAAGGTTAAGAGTCGGGGAGGCGCGAGTTCCGCTGGCTGGTTTGCTCGGGGCTCATGGCTCGTCGCTCGAAGCTAAAAATGGCAGAGTTAATTCAATACTACGGAACGGGACGGCGGAAGAGGGCGATTGCGCGTGTCTATCTCCGGCCGGGCAGCGGCGAGTTCAAAGTGAACGGGCGCGAGTTCGAAGAATATTTCGTGACCCCGGCGCAGCGAGCGGCGGCGAAGGCGCCTTTGGCGTCAACCGAATCGGCGGCTTCATTCAACGTTATCGCCAGCGTGCTGGGCGGCGGGGTGCGGGGTCAGGCCGATGCGGTGAAACTCGGGATTGCGCGCGCCTTGATGCAGTTTAATGCCGAACTGCGCGGGAAGCTGAAGTCCGAGGGCATGGTCAGCCGCGACTCGCGCGGCAAAGAGCGCAAGAAGTACGGCCAGAAGGGCGCCAGAAAGCGCTTCCAGTTCAGCAAGCGGTAGCGGTATCGAGTACTGTGTACCGAGTGGCGAGAAAAACCGAGATTCCTCGCTTCGCTCGGAATGACAACGGTTTTTGCTTTAGGAGTTCAATTCTTCCCGTGCTTCGCGGTACGGGGACGGGAATGGCAATCGGAAGTGAGGTTTCAACGTTTCAAGGTTTCAAAGGCGTATTGCGGCGAGCTTTGAAACTTTGCAACCTTGAAAACTTTGAAACCTTGACCTTCCGATGCAGACTTAACAAGGAGGTTCATTGGCGACCATTACCATGAAGGAGTTGCTCGAAGCAGGTGTGCACTTCGGGCATCAGACCAAGCGCTGGAATCCGAAGATGAAGGAGTATATCTTCGGCGAGCGCAACGGAATCTACATCATCGACCTGCAGAAGACGCTGAAGATGTTCAAGGAAGCGTCTAAGTTCGTGCAGGAACTGGCAAACGCCGGCAAGATTGTGCTCTTTGTAGGCACCAAGCGCCAGGCCCAGGACGCGATCTCCGAAGAGGCGCAGCGCTGTGGCATGTTCTACATCAACCAGCGCTGGCTGGGTGGACTGCTCACCAACTGGGTCACAGTGCAGAAGTCGGTGAAGCGGCTGAAGGAACTTGACGAGATGGCCACCGACGGCCGCTACGAGTTGCTGCCCAAGAAAGAAGTCATCAAGCTGGAGCGCGAGCGCAAGCATTTGCAGGCCAACCTGGCTGGCATTAAGAACATGAGCCGGCTGCCCGACGCGATTTTTGTGATCGATTCGAACAAAGAGCAGATTGCAGTGCGCGAGGCGCGCAAGCTGGGCATTCCGGTGGTCGCCGTGGTCGATACCAATTGCGATCCCAGCGAAGTGGATTATGTGATTCCCGGCAACGATGATGCGCTGCGTGCGATCCGGCTGTTCACTTCCAAGATTTCCGAGTCCATTGCCGAGGGCGCGCAGTTGATGAGCGACAAGCAGATCGCCGACATGACCGCTGCGACGGATGCAGCGCAGGCGGCGGAAGTTGCCGCCGGCGAGCTGGCGGCGCAATCCGCTGCAGTCGACGGAGCCGAAGACATTCTCGGGGAAGACATCAGCATGGAAGAAGTGCTGGGTGCGGGAACGCACAAGAAGCCGGAGGCCGCTGCCGATGAAGGCGATGTGGCCAAGATCGAGAGCCAGACGGTTTAAGAACCAGTTCTCAGTTCTCGGTTTTCAGTTCTCAGTAGCGATCAAAAACCGGGCATTCATCCCTTGAGGGAAATCAGACCCGCGCGGGTCGTCCGGCGC
>JBAVAV010000787.1:0-9802 GCA_049585895.1 Candidatus Sulfotelmatobacter sp.
GGTCTATGTTCTTCATCCCGGAGCGGCTCTTGACTTCATCGCCGCCATAAAGAAGGTGAATGAGGCACTAGGGAAACAATCAGACTGGCCCAAAACCAGTGGCTGGCTCCAGTTGATCAACGGAGGTGAGGCGCCCGAGTTTGTTCTGCTTAGTGACCGGAAGAATTGGGCGGATTTCGCGCCATTGCCAAAAACCGTGGCAGACGTGCTCAATGATGCCTATGGGAAAGAATCCTCCGATCAGATCCAGAAGACAATTCGCGACTGCACCGCCCGCCTGTATACGGAAACAGGTATGTACCGCGCGGATCTCAGCTATGTGCCCGGAAAATAACTCGTCTTGTGTATTGTGTATGAGGAGCACCCACAGCGTGCTCCTATTTTTTTGGAATGAGCGGAAGCGGGAAACTGAAAAACTGGCTTCCCTCCAAAACCAAAGTCCCGCCAACCCCTAGAAAATAATTGGCGGAAGCGAGTGGGGGTCGAACCCACCGGCGACGGGGTGACCCGCCGCCCGCCGGTTTTGAGGACCGGGACGATCACCGGACCGCATGCGCTTCCGCGTTGCCGCGTTCCATGTTAGCGGTAGGCCTTGTTCGCTGCATAGGTCTGCGAGGCCAGAACTGATTGCTGCCCGGGCGATCAGCTTTCCTTTCAGCTTTCTTGAGAATAACGCCATTGCTTTCCTGCACCGGAGAGGCAGGCTGCCGCATCTCTTGCTTGTTGCAGAGAAATTCCTACACGCGTATGGATATCATGACCAAATCAATGCGGCGTCTGGCGATGGCACAATGGGATGTTTTCTCTTCACGCCCGCTTGAGGGTAACTCTCTGGCTGTGTTTTTCGATGGGCGCGGCCTTACCGACGAAGAGATGCAGGCGATTGCGAAGGAAATGAATCTTTCAGAGACGACCTTCATTCTGCCCCGCGATGCTTCCATCGAGCGCGAGACGGGCGTACGGGTGCGCATCTTCACCGTGCAGGAGGAGTTGCCCTTCGCCGGCCATCCTACGCTGGGAACTGCTTTCGCGTTGCGAGCGCAGTGGGGCGCCGAAGAAGTAGCGCTCGAACTGAATGTCGGAAAAGTGCCGGTTCGGTTTGAAGCTGCTGCTGGCCAGCCTTCTTTCGGAGAAATGACGCAGCTAGATCCTACATTCGGCATTCAGCACGAGCGCGAGGCGGTGGCGCAAGCCACCGGCCTCAATGTGCGGGACTTTGATGATTCTCTGCCCATTCAGACCGTTTCGACAGGAGTTGCCTTCACCGTAACACCTTTGAAATCTCTGGCGGTCCTGCAAGAGTTGCGCGTGAACCTTAGTGAGGCTGGCGCGTACCTGGAAAAATCAGGCGGCAAGTTTTTTTATTTTGTGACGAGGGAGACCGTGGACCGCGAGGCCCGGCTGCATGCCCGCATGCTCTTTTACAACGGTGAAGATCCTGCCACGGGATCCGCCGCAGGTTGCGCCGCCGCGTGGATGGTGGCGCACGGTGTCGCGAAATCAGAGGAGCGCGTGCTTATTGAGCAAGGCGTCGAAATGCGGAGGCCGAGCCGGATTTTCGTTCGCGCCGGCGCCGCTGATAACCGGGTAGTTAACGTGCGCGTGGGTGGCCACGCGGTGGAAATCATGCGCGGCGAACTCTTCTTCTGATGGCAGACGCTTAGGCATCGTAAAATCGCGCCTTCCACAGTTGCGCGAAAAGATCAATGGCCAGAACTTGCCATTTGCTTCAATGCTACTTTACGACGCCCGCTTTTCCCCTTAGCATGCAATCGCTCCACATTCTTCTGCAAACAGAGAAAGCACTTCCGAGACCTCGCGCTTAGCGCCTGCGAACGGGTGTACGGACGGTGAATGAAGCCAAAGCGCACCATTCTGTGTGTCGACGACAATGAACAGTCGCTTTCCCATCGCAAAATCATGTTAGAGACCCGCGGCTACCGGGTGGCAAGTTGCCCCCGCGGCGAGGAAGCTCTGGAGCGTTTCAAGCAGGGCGGGATCGACCTGGTCGTTACCGGGCTGTCAATGCCGGGACTGGATGGTCCTTCGCTGATCGCCGCAGGAAAGGCCCTTTCGCCGCAGACGCCGGCGATTCTAATCTCCAGCAAGGTGCGCATCTACGCGCATGAGTCGCAAGCCGACGTTTTCCTCGCCCGTGGAATGTACGCGCCGGCCGACTTGCTGGAGCGCATCCGTATTCTCCTCTTGCGCAAACGCGGTCCAAAGCGAGTACTGCACCGACCTAGCCAACCGCCGCACCGCGTCGGAGCGGCCTGAACAAGCAGATTTGGGATTTACGGTGCTAGCGCATGCGGGCATTGAAGCCTGCGTCATTTCGCTCCAATGCTTGATCGAAGTCCCAATCCAGAACCTTAATCTCTAAGATTCAAGCCGGAGATCATCAGACACCGTTTATCCGACCCAGCTTTCCCACCCAAAGCCTTCGTGTAAGATCGAAGAGGCATGGCAGGATTTATTGAAGCAATCGATCTGTACAGGACCTATCGCGTAGGGAAGATTGACGTACCCGCGCTTCGCGGCGTCTCCTTCAGCGTGCAAAAGGGAGAATTCGTAACCGTAGTGGGTCCTTCGGGCAGCGGCAAGTCCACTTTGTTTTACCTGCTGGGCGGGCTGACCCGGGCCGACTCCGGCAAAGTGATTCTGGATGGCGACGACTTTACCGCGCTCTCCGACGCCGAGCGGACGCGCATGCGCAAGCGGAAAATCGGCTTTGTGTTCCAGAAATTCAACCTGCTGCCGACTCTCGACGCGCGCACCAACATCGGGATGGCGCAGGAGATTGCCGGCAATGGTAATCGGGATCCACTTTACTTCCAGCAGATTTGCGATCTGCTGGGGATCGCCAAGAGGTTGCATCATCGGCCGGCGGAACTTTCCGGCGGCGAACAGCAACGGGTGGCCCTGGCGCGCGCGCTCATCAACAAACCCGTCGTGGTACTGGCCGATGAGCCCACCGGAAACCTCGATTCCAAGAACTCGGAAATTGTCCTCGGCATGCTGCGGCAGTCCAACCGTGAGTTAGGACAAACCGTGCTGATGATCACGCACAATCCGGAAGCCGCTAAGTACGGAGACCGCATCATTCACATGCGCGACGGTCACATCGTAAAGCCGGAGGAAGATCCGCAGTGGGCGCCGCGCTGACGCCGGGCCGCCCGAACGCTGCTTCACATCGAGCATTGCTCGTGGCAGAAGGCCTCGTTTATAATCAGCGTGCCGAGCGGGAGTAACTCAGTGGTAGAGTGCGACCTTGCCAAGGTCGAAGTCGCGGGTTCAAATCCCGTCTCCCGCTCCAGTTCATTCCCTGTATTGCTTCAACCAGGTGTAAATATCCTGCGACAGAGTCGGCTAGCCCGGGCGGCCGGCGCTTGAAGATTTCTTAGCTATCTTTCCTCCCTTGCTGCGATGCCCTTTGCCGAAGACGCGCGCAAAAATCTTGTCCACATTTTTCAACTGCCGCTCGAGGTTGAAAGCGTACTCGATCTTGCGCGGAACGCGGCCGGTAATCTTTTTGTCGGCAAGAACCAGCGCGTGGAAATCGAGGTCCTCCTTCCACGCGCGCATGGCGTGCGCCTGCACCCGGCGGTAGGCCTCCTCGCGGGAAACGCCGTGCTCCACCAGATCGAGCAGTAACTGTCCGCTGAAGATCAATCCGCGCGTGCTCTCCAGGTTCATGCGCATGCGCTCGGGATACACAAACATTGTCTCCATCAGGTTGGCCGTCTTGCTCAGCAGATAATCGACCAGCGTGGTCGAATCGGGCAGAATCACCCGCTCCGCTGACGAGTGTGAGATATCGCGCTCGTGCCAGAGGGCGACATTTTCAAATCCCGCCTGGGCGTTGCTGCGCACTACGCGAGCCAGGCCGCTGATCTGCTCGCAGGTTACGGGATTCCGCTTGTGCGGCATCGCCGAAGACCCTTTCTGCTTCTCGCTGAAGAATTCTTCAACCTCGCGGACCTCGGTGCGCTGCAGATGGCGAATCTCGGTGGCGATCTTGTCCAGCGTGGAAGCAATCACAGCCAGAATTGCCAGATATTGTGCGTGCCGGTCGCGTTGAATCACCTGCGACGAAACCGCCGCCGCCTTCAATCCCAGCCGCGCGCAAATCTTCTCTTCGATCTCGGGCGTGAGGTGCGCGAAGATGCCTACGGCGCCGGAAAACTTGCCCACGCGCATATCTTCCGCGGCCGCGGCGAAGCGGGCAATGTTCCGTTCTGTTTCCGAATACCAGTTAGCCAGCTTGAATCCGAACGTAATGGGTTCGGCATGGATGCCGTGCGTGCGGCCCACCATGGGCGTGTCCTTGAACTCCCAGGCGCGCCGCTCGAGAACCTCCGCCAGTCGCTGCAAACCCTGCGCTACCACTTCCGACGCCTGCTTGATCAGCAGGGCCTGCGCAGTATCCACCACGTCATTCGAGGTGAGCCCGTAGTGAAACCAGCGCGCGTGCGGGCCCACGATCTCGGCCACGGCGGTGGTGAAGGCAATGACGTCGTGCCGCACTTCGGTTTCGATTTCATGGATGCGCTCCACGCTGAAATCAGCGCGCTCGCGAATTGCCTTGGCCGCGTCTTTGGGCACCATGCCAGCCTCGGCCAAAGTTTCCGTGGCGGCGACTTCCACCGCCAGCCAGGTGCGAAAGCGGTTTTCGTCGCTCCAGATGCGGCCCATCTCCGGGCGGGTATACCGTGGAATCAAAGCGGACACTCCTCCAGGCAATGTTTATGAAATGCGGGACTAAGGATTCTAAATGGACTGTGGCAAAGAGGCCAGAGCAACAAGAGATGCAAAAAGCCGGGAAGCTAACCTTCCCGGCTGTGGTTTTTCCGGCTCGTCAGAACGCCCACCGCAAGGAAAACTGAATCAAGCGTGGTGTGCCCACCGCAGTAATGATCTTTCCGAACGGGCTATTCGTGGGATTCGCTAAGAACTGTTCAATGTCCGTCACGGAAGGGCTCCCAAAGTTCGTGTGGTTCCACACGTTGAAGAAATCCGCGGTGAAGCGGAGTTCCTGCCTCTCGCCGAGCTTGAAATACTTGATCAGCGAAGCATCCCAGTTTTGCTGGAACGGCCCGTGGTAGAGATTGCGGCCGAGATCGCCGAAGCCGGTAGTGCAGAAGTTTGCGTCCGTTAGGCACTGGGTTGGGTACAGCTGCGGAGCCGGTACAAAGGCTGCAGGATTCAGATAGCCGTTGATGCGCTGGTGAATGTCGCCGCCAGTCAATCCACTGCCGACCGTCGCGCCCGGAGCTAGGCTCGCTCCCAACAGAGGAGTGCTGCCCTGTCCGAGGAAGGCGGTGCCGGCGCCGGAATCGAAAATCGAGAAGGGAGTTCCCGACTGGAAGATGGTTACCCCGCTGACCGCCCATCCCCCCAGTAGCGTATGCATCGCTCCGCTGGCATGCTCGAAAAACGGCAGTTCGTAAACATAGCTGACGGAGAGGCGGTGCGGCCGGTTGAAGTCGGAGATGCCGCGAGAGGCGTTGATGTTGCTCTGGTCGTTGTAGGCGGTGTTGAAGGCGGTATTCCCGGTCGACGTGGCGTCGATGTTCTTGGAGAACGTGTAGGCAGCCTGAAAGTAGCTTCGTCCCCAGCGCCGCGAAAGCGTGGTTTGCAGGGCATGGTAGATGGAATAGGCATCGTTGGCGAAGAGCTGGTATCCGCTGTAGCCGTTCAAGCCCGGCGTGGGCGTGCGCGCGATAGCGTTGGAAAACGTATTGTCGGTGATTTGAAAACTGTTGCCGCTCGTGTCCGTGACCGTGAATGGGTGAGCCGGGCCGGCGTTTACCGACTGGATCGCATCGCGAGTTTCACGCAGATGGATTCCTCTGGTTCCGACATAACCGACTTCCAGAACCCAGAATTTGCCCAGGTCACGTTGCAGCGTGAGGTTCCACTGCTGTGTGTTGGGGACTACAAAGTGCCGCGGGACTTCCAGCACGAACAGATTCTGCGTGGAGTTAACTCCGGGGCCACCGGTGCAGGCGTAAGACCCGTCCTGCCCGCTCGAACTGTTGGGTGTGAAGCTGATCAGCCGGGCAAGGCAGGGTATCCAAGCTGGGGCGATCGTTCCCGCCGGGGGCACGGCATTGGAATTGGTGGCCGGAGTCCCCGTAAAGAAATCAGACATGGTGAAACCAGGCGTCTGCCCGAAAAACACGATGGGAATGAAGGGCGACTGGAAGCTGAGCTGGTCCACTGCTCCCACATCTTCGCGGACGTAGTAGATGCCGTAGCCGCCGCGCACAGTCGTGTTGTGGCGGCCGAAGACGTCCCAGGCGAACCCGAAACGCGGCCCCCAGCCGGTGGAAATGCTGTTGCGGAAAGTGGATCCAGCCGCATTGCCTGATAGGCCGGGCACATTCAGTTTGTTTACGCAACTGGGATAAATGAACGGGTATGTTTCTGAATTCGTAAGGTCGGATTCGATATTGCCTATGTGGCAGTCGCCATCGGTCCAGGCGCCGAGAAACTCGGTTCGCAGACCGAGGTTCAGAGTCAGGTCCGCGGTAACCTTCCAGTCGTCCTGCGCAAAAACGGCGGAATTATGCTGTCTGTATTTGTGGTTGTAGACGCCGCCTCCGCCGAAGCTGAACTCGGGAGTGCCCTGCACGAAGTTCTGGAAATCGGTTAGCGCCGGAGTCGAAGTCGTGGCTGCGGTATTGGTGAAGAAGAGTTGCCCGTTAAACACTTGGGGGAATAGCTTGTCCAGATTGACTTGGACAAACTGACCCCCGAAAGTAAAAGTGTGCTTTCCGTGAACCCAGCCCAGGTTTTCGACGAAGTTGAAGTCGTTTTGTGTCTGGAACTGGTTCGCGGGCGGCGTCGGTCCGAACTGGAATCCGGAGGTGGCAAACGTAAACTTATAAATGCTGCTGGTGAGATTACTTGTGGGGCGATCGATGCCGGCATCGCTGGCCGTCACCGGATCGACGTTGATGCCGCTGTTGTTGATGTGGACAAAGCCGAAGCGAAAATCATTGACCAGCGTAGGCGAGAAAAGATGAGTCTCAGCAATGCTGAAAAAGCGATCGTGGACCGGCAGGTTATAGGGGAAGTTCAGATCGGATGGGCTGGCGGGAGCGCCCAGCGAGGCCTGCAAGCCCCCCGCACCGAAGGGAACGTCCTGCTCGGAGTCGGAAAAAAAGAAGCGGGCCGAGATTTTCTCCTTGGAATCGCGGAAATCGCGGTCCCAGGTGGCGGTGAACTGATCGTCAACGAACTTGCCGGGTTTGCTTACCGTAAATGGAATCAGGTCGCCGGCAGAGGTGCCAGCGGGCACGTTGCTTGGGAGCGGGAACAGATAACCGCTGCCGGGTCCGCCAAACTGATCGCTCTGGAAGGCCAGCAGTGAGACCGCGACTGGATCAACGCTGGTCAAGCTTAAATCAGCCGCCAGGTTCGCCTCTGCCGCGGGCGTGGTACCACGGTCGGCCGCAGGAACATAAGGAACGAAGGTGCTGATGAGTGTCCCAGCGGAATCGCCGCTGCGCTGGCGCGTGCCCTGGTAGTTGACGAAGAAGAAGCCCAGCTTGCCCCCTGGAACCACCGGCCCTCCCAGGCTTCCACCGAAAATGTTCTGCTTAATCACGGGCCGAGGCGATCCGCCCTGGTTGAGAAAGTATTCGTTGGCGTCCAGAACCGTGTTGCGGAAGAATTCGTACGCGTCCCCGTGAAAGGTGTCGGTGCCCGACTTCAGGATCGCATTGATGTTGCCTCCGCCATTGCGGCCCTGGCTGGCATCGTAGAGAGAAGTTTGAACCTTGAATTCCTGGACGACGTCGGGATTCGGCAGAGGCGTGGTCGTCAGTTCGGCGACGTTGTAGTCGGTGGCGCTGATGCCCTCGATCAGGTAGTTGTTATTGTCTTCGCGCTGGCCGTTGACAAAGATGCGGACGGTACCACGTCCCAGCTGGGAGGCGGCATTCAATTCGCTCTGCGCCCCGGTCGAAAGCGTCAGCAATTGCTGAAAGTTCTGGGTGGCCAGAGGCAGGCTGCGGATGGTCCCGGACTCGATGGCCTGGCCCGTCGTAGCGTCGGTGGTGTCGACCTGCTGCACCTCGGCCTGGACCTCGATCTTCTGCTGTACCGCCTGCGGACTGAGCTTGGCGAGGATACGAGTGGTTTCGGTGACGCGCACCGCGATGTTTGGGAAATCCCGCTGGGCAAAGCTGGTGCTGTGAATAGCCACCGAATAAGTTCCGACCGGCAGCAGGGGAGCCGTGAAGGAGCCGTCCGCGCCTGTATTGACGGTGCGTTCCAAGACTTTGGTGTCCTGGTTGGTGATACGCACTTCAGCGTTCGCAATGATCGCTCCGGTCGGGTCCTGCACTGTACCTGTAATGGCGCCGGTGGCTCCGCCCTGAGCAAAAGCCTGTGTGATTAGAGTGAGTGCAAGGGAAGCGATTCCAACCAGCTTGACCAGCGAATTTGACATTGGTGTTCTCCCAACGGCTGAGCTTGACGACCAAGATCTTAGATTTACAGGTGAATGGGTGTTGGAAAGAACAGGCAACAGCAGTCCTCTCGCGACCAGACTCGTGCCTTCGCCGGCCAGACTACAGTGCCGACTCCAGCAGACTTTGGCTCGGATTGAACCGGCGCCATAGAACAGTTGTCCCAGGACTTAACGGATGGCCGAAGCTTACCGAAAGAAGCATCGCCTTTTCAAGTAAGCAGTAGATGCGGCGTTCTATGCGCCTGGGCAGCCCTCAGCGCTCAAGCCATGCCGGTTTACGAAGCCATCCGGTGTCGCGCACATGCTCATCCTGAAAGCGCCGGAAACGAGCCGCCATGATTCCAGCACGGCCCAGGTAGCCCACCGCTTTTCGCTCGTCCGAGCGCTCCACGACTGGCAGGCGGCCAATGTCGAAGCGCAGCATTTTGCCAGCGGCCTCCGAAACCAGTTCGTCGGGATGGGCAACGACGAGATGCGTGCTGCCCGCTTCCAGCACGGTCATCGCACCCGAAGAGTCTTTGTCGAGGGCGCGCAGGATATCGCCGCGTGTGATGATTCCGCTGAGCTGGCCGGCCTCGTCAAGAATCAGCAGCGCCTCGTGGCGAGCCACCGCGGAATCATGTCGCGCAATGCGCTCTGCCAGAGCACCGACCCTCGTGATGGCAGGAATGACCGGCAGTTCCTTCTCCATGGTCTCGCCGACCGTGGTCTGCGAGAGCGCATCGGTTTCGTAATCCTGGTGGACGCGCAGCCCGCGGCGGGCAAGTTTCTCCGTCATGATCGAAGTGTTGGGCATGATGAGCATAGCGATGCCGTCGGCGATGACGCTGACCAACATCAGAGGCAGAACGGAGTTGTAGTCGCGCGTGATTTCGAAGGCGAAAATGATAAAGGAAAACGTGGCCCGCGACGCCGCGCCGAAAACCGCGCCCATGGCGACCAGCGCAAAGGCTCCCGGGGCGAGATTCGCGGCCGGGAAGAAATGATTCGCCACCATGGCGAACAAGCCGCCCATGGCGGCGCTCCACATGAAACACGGAGCCAGCAGACCCCCGGAAGTCCCGGAGCCCAGAGACACGACCAAGGCAACGGCCTTGGCAATCATGACGACCAACAAGATTTTCCAAACGAGCTGTCCGTTGAGAATATCGCTGATTGTGTCGTAACCAACGCCCAACACCCGCGGCACGAAGAATCCGATAACGCCTAAACCCAGCGCGCCGATGGCGGGCCACCACACTTCGTCCACCGGAAGCTTTTCAAACTGGTCTTCCACCCAATAGAGAAGCTTGCTGAAGCCCACCGCGGCAAGGCCGCAGA
>JBAVAV010000788.1:0-1806 GCA_049585895.1 Candidatus Sulfotelmatobacter sp.
TCTAATGATTGCTCATTTTTAGCCCTAGTATCAGCACCCTGCGCACTAATTTCTCTAGCTAATGTATTATTAGCCGCGATTCGCATATTCTGATTATCTTTTTCCTCTTGTGTAGCTGCTACACCGAGAGGCTTAAGTTTATTACTCCAATCACCTAATGCCTGATTATATGGTTGATCAGTAATTGCATTCATAGTCTGCGTTTGCCTATTAGGATCTATTTCAAATCCTACAGGTTGACCATGAGCTATCCCCATAGGATGAGCAGCCCCTAATCCGGCTATAGCAGCTAAAATATTACGACCCATAGATGGCGCATATGCAGACCTATCTGGCATATTATTCATCGCATCCATATATGCCTTAGACGCATCAGATTTAGGCTGATATAATTGCGCCATTCTAGCATTTACATCAATCCTTGATGATGGTGATTTATTACCTAATGAGGCATTAAAATCCGTAGAATCTGGACCTGCATCATTACTTAAATTCGGTAATGCATTAGGATCTAATTTTTCATCTACTTCATCAGTCTGATTAGGGTCACTATAACTATTGTAAGAGTTAGAATTATCAGAATCATCTGAATCATCTTCTCCACCAACAGCCTTTTTAAGGCTAAAATAATCCATCATATTCATGATTAGCCACCCCAATCTGGGCCGGGATCACCATAAGGATTCCAACCAGTTGCACCACCGCCATCAGTATAATTCGCATCTTCATATGGATTATAAGCGGGTTGGGTAGTACCAGCAGAACCCCCACCAGGATTATATTGTCCATAAGGATCATAATTACCCGGATTCATAGTTGGATCTTCTTCTGAATACAACTTACCGGTATTAGGATCTACTACTCCCGGTTTACTATAATCGGGTGGTACAGCTTCATTTGCATTTGGATTATTAACTGTATATGGTGTATTTGGCATACCCAATCCAGTATTAGTATTACCACCGCTACCACCACCCAATAACTTACTTAATGCATTAGCTCCGCCACCACCTAAACTCATTAATGAACTAGCATTACCTAATGCGGTTTGTAAACCGGATGGTATACCCGCGGCACCAATCTGATTATTATTATAACCAATCTGAGCCTGATTATTTGCAGAAAATAAGTTTAATAAATTATTATTAGCCATATTCTCAGCAGCAGGAGTTGTTCCATAGAATGTATTCAACCCTGCTAGTGCATTTAATGGTAATTGTGCTTTGGCATAGTCAACATTACCCATAATTGTAGCAGCAGCATTAGATGCATTAATTTTACCTAACGCAATATTAGCATTTGCTGCGCCAGCTTGTTCATTAATCTGAGCATTAGTTAATTCACCGGTCAATCTATCTTGCTCAATTTGTGTCATACCAGCAAGACCAGCTACTTTTAGCTGATTATTGAGATTAGCTACAGCAGTTCTAGCTTGAGCCTGTGCCATTGAAGTAGCAGCTAATCCAGTAGTACCAAATTCCTTACCAGCTTGCCGTAATTGAGCAATATTAGCCGCGGTTTGGGTATTAACAGCACCAATAGAATTAGCTTCATTAAGAGCAGTTCTAGACTGAGCTACAGATGCATTACCTAAATTACCACCACTTATCTCATTAGCTCTAGTAAGGGCATCTTGAGCATTTGAGTATATTTGTCTTGTAGGTGCATTACCAGCTGCATACATAGCTTGAATATCAGCGGGACTAAACCCACCAGTATCAATAAAATTCTGAAATGATGCATCCGCAGTATCACCCATCGCCATGTATTTATTAAAATCACCCTGAAATGTGGGATCTGTATAAC
>JBAVAV010000789.1:0-6417 GCA_049585895.1 Candidatus Sulfotelmatobacter sp.
CCACCAGCGTCTTGGTCTTTGCATCCATCACGATTTCATCGGGCCACGGTCGGGTGAAGCCTTCGGCCGCCCACTTGCGGGTGGCGTCGATGCCCATCTTCGATCCGTAGTTGGGCAGGCGGGAGGCGTGGTCGAGGGAGTCGACCGGGCCGAGCGTGAATTGAATGTCGCGCTCTGGATCGATGTGATTGAGGACTTTCAAAGTAACGTCGGCGATGTTTTGCACGTCCACATCTTCATCGACCACGATCACGCACTTGGTGAACATAGCCTGGCCCAGCGACCAGATGGCGTTCATCACCTTACGCGCCTGGCCAGGATAGGACTTGCGGATAGAGACGATCATCAGATTGTGGAAGATGCCTTCGATGGGCAGGTTGATATCGACGAGCTCGGGAATGGTGAGCTTCATCAGCGGAAGGAAAATGCGCTCGACCGCTTTTCCCATGTAAGCGTCTTCCTGCGGCGGCTTGCCGACAATGGTTGTGGCATAGATGGGATCTTTGCGGTGCGTAATGCACGAGACGTGGAAGACGGGATAGAGATCCTCGAGCGAGTAGAAGCCGGTGTGGTCCCCAAAGGGGCCTTCGCTGCGGAGTTCGTCGAGGTGGACGTGGCCTTCGAGGACGATTTCGCTGGAGGCGGGGACTTCGAGGTTGACGGTTTCGCATTTGACGAGTTCGACGGGAGCTCCGCGGAGGAAGCCGGCAATGAGATATTCCTCGACGTCGGGAGGAGCGGGGACGATGGCGGAAAAAGTTACGGCAGGGTCGGTGCCGATGGCGACGGCGACTTCCATCTTGCCGGAGGGATGGTTGGTTTGCGCGAGGACCTGGCCGCCGGAGGTGCGGGCCATGATGTCGACGGCGGTGGAGTTCCCACTTCCCGCAAAGGCGGCGAGGGGTGGGCCACCCTCGTTCGTGCCGGCTGCAACGTCGGTCGCGGCTCGGCGCAAAGCCTCCCGGTAGTGTTCGGCGCCAATTTTCTGTCGTTGCCAATGCATGCCAGCGGTGCGTTCGTCGTAAATCTGCATGCGGTACATGCCTACGTTGCGTTTGCCGGACTTGGGATCGCGGGTGATTACGCAGGGGAGAGTGATGAAGCGTCCCGCGTCCTGGGGCCAGCATTGCAGGATGGGGAAGTCGAGCAGCGAGAAATCTTCGCGCTGGATTACTTCTTTGCAGGGGCCGGTGAGGACGGTCTTGGGGAAGAACTTGCCCATCTCGGCTAACATGGGGAGCATTTTGATTTTGTCGAGGATGCCCTGCGGAGATTTTACGTCCATGAAAACGCGGATGCGGTCCGCGATTTCGTCCAGCGAGTTGACTCCGAGGGCGAGTTTCATGCGGGATTCGGAGCCGAACTGGTTGATGAGGACTTTGGCGCCGGGATGGCCTTTGACGTTTTCGAATAGAAGGGCGGAGCCGCCGCCACCCGCACCCGTCTGACGCCTCGCTGCGCTCGGCTGGACAGCCGAGGCGGCTTTCCCCGCACGGCCTGTATCTCCGGCCGGAGGCTTTGTGGTGGTGTTTGCGCTCTTGCTCACGCGGTCGGTGATCTCGGCGATTTCCAGGATGGGATCGGCTTCGGTTTGAATACGGCGGAGTTCGCCGGCGCGGTCGAGAGCGGCGATCCAGGCGCGGAGGTCGTCGTAGGGCAAAAGAATCTCCTGGGATTGGGACGGTTGATTATATGAGTTGGGAGTGGAGGGTGGCGAGTCCACCCGGACAGAAACCCGCTTCCCTCAGCGGCTGAAGCGGCGCCATAGCAACTCAACCAGCGAATTGCAACAAATGGGGAATGCTGGAAGAGGTGGGAACGATTTTCGAAGAGTCGCTGCGCGATCTTACCGGCAACCCGCAATCTTAAAGTTCCCGATTTTCGTAAACCAGTTGATGCTGGTGCCGGTCTGGTTCTGCGGAAAATATTCGTTCGTGTACCAGAAAGTGCAGTTGTCGACCGGATCTACGGTGATACCGCTGTAAGATCCCCACTTCCAGTTGTTTTCATCATCGCCCGATCCTTTCACCAGCGTAAGCTCAATCGGCTTGGTGCGGTTCGGCAGGCTCCACCACGAAATCCTCGCTCCGGGATGCGTTCCTGTCCCGGAGATGCTGTATCCCACTGCTGCGTTCCCGCTATGATCCTGCGCGATGCTGGGTATAAAGCGAAACAGCGAAAGATCGGGACTTATGTTCCCCTCTTGATGCAACGTGGGCGTTCCGCTGCCGCGCAGCTCATACCACCGGATTCCTGTCTGCTGACTGCCGGCCGTGCCCACCTGAATGGTGTGGCTGACCAGAAACGACTCGTACGTGCCGAAGTTGCGGTAGCCCATGCGCGGCATGAAGCGGTCGCCGACCGAATCGATGTGCTGTCCGGTCGATCCCGTCGAAGGCTCCGGCACGCAGACCGTCGCTGTCACGACCGCCGCATCGTAGCAACCCGGAGTGTAGGCCGCGACCGGAATGGTGGAATGAGTAAAAGTAGAGGCGCTGGGGTTGGTCCAGTTCACATGAAAGGCCCACATGTTAAGCGTGTTCGACGTAGTCGTGTGGCCGTCGTTCGGAGGATTCTGAATGCTCACAAGATATTCCGCGCGCCCGGCAGGCGGCGCGGTGGTACCGTCGATTTCCGCCGGAATCGGGCTATGCCCCAGGTAGAGCGCTCCGGTCACCGGGTTCGGCGTTTCGAAGCATTGCGGCGCGCGCGGCGTGAGGCCGGCCAACAGATTGGTGCGATCCAGCGCGCATACCAGAATTCCCACCTCCTGAAATTTATTGTCCCAGTCGTTCAGATCCAGACCCAGATAATACGCATCCGCCCACACGCCCAGCTTGGGCCAGTCCGGAAACCAGTAGTCGCCCTTCGAATTCTTCCCCAGGATCGGATCCAGCGCAATGGCATAGGTCGACCAGCTCAAGGTCGGGGATGACAAATCGTCGGTATTCGAAATCGCCAGACAGTAGTAATAGTCGTTGAACGTCGAGGTGTGGGCGCCCAGCACCCAGCGTGACGCGAGACGGTCGAACTCGATTACGCCATCGCCGCTGATCATGTAACAATTCGACTGCCTGGCCTCGGTGAATGGTGTGGTGAAGGGCTGGGGCGCGGACCAGACGGGCGTGTAGGGCGCTGTCTTGCTGTAGGCTTGGTAATAGGTATTCACATACTGCATAAACTGCTTCGTTCCCACCGCTCCATAAGGATCCACGTCGAACTCCGCCTTGGAAAGTTGCGCCGCGCTCATGCCGTTGAATGACGAGACTGTCTGGCCGTGCGCCAGGCTCGCAACGAATAACAGCAGGAATCCGCACACGCGGTTCATAACCGACTCCTCTTTCTTGATTCTCAACACGAAGCGCGCCGCAGCGCGGGAAGAGAAGAGACCTTCACCATACCATCTTCCCTCCCGGTGCGTCAGAGCCCAAAGTCCCCGGAAGTACATCGAAATCCACAACCATCGCTCGACGCCAAGGGGTCTCGGATCCTTCGCCTCAGGACAAACAAGGCCGCGAAATCCGAGCTTTCTAGCTCGCATTCCGCGGCCTTGTTCGTTGCCGCAATTGATTCCGCCGACTGCTAATCCACGGTCGCGGAAACCGTGGCCGAGTTGTTGGTGGCGACGGGGTCAAAGGTCGACGCCGAAACGCTCGCCGTGTTCGTAATCGTGGCCCCTGCCGCGGCCGTCACCGTCAGCGTCAGCGTAATGGCGATGTGGCTGCCGGTCGGGACGCTTGCCATCGTACAGGTCACGGTTCCGGTGCCGCCCACCGGCGGAGCCGTGCAGGTGCCACCGTTGGTGGTTACGCTGCTGAACGTCGTTCCTGTCGGCGTGGTATCGCTGACCGCTACCGTCGCAGCCGGATCAGGCCCGTTGTTCGTGGCGTTGAGCTGATACTTGATCATCGCCCCGCTTTTCACCATCGTCGTCGACTCTTTTTTCGTGATCGACATATCTGCCGACACAATCACCTTCACAAAGAATGCATCCGCCAGCCCGCCGTTGCACGTGCCATCGGTGCCGCACTTGTTCTGCGTCGCGTGGGCTGTCAGCTTGAAGTTTGTGGAAGTCGTCCCGCCCGCGACGTACACGTTACCTGAAGGATCGGTTGCCGTGTGGTAGCCGAAGTCCCAGCCATTTCCGCCCAGGTAGGTGGAATAGAGGAATGCCGTGCCGCCGGGATTAATCTTGGTGAGGAAAGCATCGCCGGACCCGCCTCCGAAAGTCTGCATCGGACTAACCTGAGGAAAGTTGGCCGAATTGGTGAAGCCTGTGACGAACGCATCCCCTTGCGTATCGATCGCCATCGAGAAGCCGGGTGACTCGTCTCCGCTGCCGCCCAGGTAGGTCGAGTAGGTCAGCTTCGATCCCGTCGCGTTCAGCTTCGATACCGTCACATCGCCGCAGATGGTCGTGCTCGTTGGAATACATCCCGCCGACGCTCCGCCGTAGGTTTTCTGCGGCGCCGTCGCGCTTACCGGGAAGTCGCTCGAAGTCGTGCCTCCCGCTACGTACGCATTGCCCGACGCGTCCACTGCGATGCCGCTCAGATAGTCGTAACCGCTGCCGCCTAAGAATGTCGAATATAACAGCGCTGTACCGGCAGAATTCACTTTGCTCACGAAACCGTCATAGCTGCCGTTGCACAGCGTGTCGGTGCCGCAAGTTGTCTTGAGTGCTCCCGCCGTGGTAGGGAAGTTCGGCGTGCCCGTAATGCCGGCCACGTAGGCGTTGGCATTGCTGTCGAGCGCCACGCCATAGGCTGCTTCACCCAGGCCGCCCGAACCGCCTAAATACGTGGAATACACATAGGCCTTGCCCGGAATATTCACCACCGATAAGAACGCGGTAGAGCAGGTTCCCGCCTGGGTCAACCCGCAAGAGGTCTGGTACGCTCCTGATGTAGTCGGAAAGTCTAGCGAGGTCGTCGTGCCCGCGACATAAGAGTTACCCGGGGCATCGACCTGGATGCTGTAGCCGACGTCATCGCCCGAGCCCCCGATGTAGGTCGACCACTCCAGATAAAATCCTGCGGATTCAACCTGCACGATGAAGGCATCGCCGGTTACTGTGCCGCCGCCGAATGTTTTCTGGACAACGGGACCTCTGATCGGAAAGTCAGTCGAGAGCGTGTAGCCCGTCAGAAAGATATCGCCGAAGACATCCTGCGTAACCTGGAACGGAACCTCGTCATTCGATCCGCCCACGTAGGTGGAAAAGATCAGCTTGCTGAGCGTCGGATTCCATTTCGACACAAAAAGATCCCGGCAGGGCTGGGCACCGCAGGTCCCGGGATGGTACGTATAAAGCTGGAGCGCGATCGGAAAATCCGCCGAGCGCGTGCTGCCCACAATGATCGGCTGCCCATAGCGCACCCCGTAAGTCACGCCGTAGGCGATATCCTCGTTGCTGCCGCCGATATAAGTCGAATAGCTCAATACCGGGTCAATCACCAGTTCGCGGTTCCGGTCGTAGGCAGAAATTTCGAAGCCCACGCGCCCGTTGCCCTTCAGCACGAACTTCCCATCGAGCTTGGCCTTACCGCTCGCTGCCGTCGCCGGCTGGTAGATGACGGGCTTGTGAAACTGCACGTCATCGCCGTCGAGCGTCGCCACCAGGTTGCCCTGCTGGTCGATGCGCACGGGAATTGCCGCTTGCCCTTCCGGTCCTGAGCCCAGTGTCAATTCAATCCGCTTGGGATCGGCTCCCGGAGCTACCACGAAGTCATACTCCAATTGTTTTTGATTGCCGTAGTAAACCAGATCGACGCCCGGATAA
Source organism: Candidatus Sulfotelmatobacter sp. (assembly GCA_049585895.1). Taxonomy (GTDB): domain Bacteria; phylum Acidobacteriota; class Terriglobia; order Terriglobales; family Acidobacteriaceae; genus Sulfotelmatobacter. Next base: position 5,783 of record JBAVAV010000789.1, read on the forward strand.
ACGCCCGCATACTTTACTTTGCCATAGTTCGGAACGCGCCTGTGCCACTGCTCGGGATCGTTCCCAATAAAATAGTTGCTTTCCGCCTCCTGCTTGTCGAGGCCCGTGACCGTCGCGGCGGTATTTCCGCCCACGATTCTCATGTTCAACACGGACTCCGCGCGCTGCGGCGCTGCCGCCGCGCTCTGCGCCACCGGAGTCACCCGCGGTAACGCAAAAGGAGCCGGTGGAAGCTGAGGCTTCGCCGCCGTTGCCGACGGGTGCGGAAAGGCCATCACCGCGCCATTGCTGGTCAGAAACAGCGCGTACCCCGCGCCGCGGGCCAGAAATTTCACGCGCTTATCGGTCTGACCCTGATTCGCCTCGAAGTTCATGGGCGCACTCGCCATGGCTTCGCGTACCTGATGCTGCAGCGGCTCGTCCGGCGTTCCAGATGACTGCGCGAGCGTTGCGACCGCACCCGACCGCGCCGCCGCGCCGGTCTTCGCCGACGCCTTGTGCCCCTGCACTGCGAGCGCAAGAACAAACAGCGCCGCCACCACCATCAAGAAAAATGCTGCCAGACCGGTTGCGGGCAACTTTCTCATTTCGGAATTCCCCCTCGTGTTGGACATCTTGTTGGGTGTGCCTGTAAG
>JBAVAV010000790.1:0-3783 GCA_049585895.1 Candidatus Sulfotelmatobacter sp.
GATGTAGGCCAATCGAAGGCTCGTCCAGCACATAGAGGACGCCGCGCAGCTTCGAACCAATCTGCGTGGCCAGGCGAATCCTTTGCCCTTCGCCTCCAGATAAAGTCCCCGCGGAACGATTGAGCGAGATATATCCCAGCCCGACAGCATTCAAAAATTGCAGCCGCTCGACTATTTCATGCATGACGCGGCCCGCGATCTTCTGCTCACGCCCCGCGAGTTTGATACCCTGCGCAACTTCGACCGCCCTCGAAACCGGCAGCGCGGTGAATTCCGCAATCGACATTCCGTTGACTTTCACCGCCAGGCTTTCCGGCCGCAGGCGTTTTCCGTCGCACGCGGGACACTCCGTCGCCGACATGTGATCCATCAGCCAGTCGCGATAGCCTTCCGAATTCGACTCTTCGAGATTCTGCTTCAGGTATCCGAAGATGCCTTGAAATCCCGTCTTGCCACCGCGGCCCGGCTCGCCGTGCAGCAGAAAATCCTGAATCTTGTCGGGAAACTTTTCAAACGGCGTGCTCAGATTGATGCCATACGCCGCGGCGGAAATCTGCAGCATGTGAATTAAATTCTGCGATGCCGATCCCGGACCCAGCCCGCCATCGAGCAGCGGCTTCGACCAATCGGTAATCACCTTCGCCGGATCGAAATCGTACTTGCTCCCTAGGCCATGACACTCCGGACACGCTCCGTACAGGCTGTTGAACGAAAACGAGCGCGGCTCCAGTTGCGGCACGTTGATGCCGCAATCCGGGCAGGCTAATTTCTCGGAATAAAGCTGCTCCTCGCCGCCGACCACCGCCACCTGCACCAACCCGCCTGCCAGCTTCATTGCCAGTCCGACCGACATTTCCAGACGATGCTCGATCCCCGGCTTCACCAGCAGTCGGTCAATCACAACTTCAATCGTGTGGTTCTTCCGCTTGTCGAGATTGATGTCGTCATCCAGATTCACCAGTTCGCCATCGACACGCGCGCGCGTGTAGCCGTGTTTGAGCAGCGTTTCCATCTCTTTCTTGAACTCGCCCTTGCGCCCCCGCACGATCGGCGCCATCACCATCACGCGATCTTCCGGGCTGAGCGCCATCACCCGCTGGACAATTTGATCGGCCGACTGCCGGCTGATCGCCCGTCCGCATCTGGGGCAGTGCGGCACGCCAATGGAGGCAAACAACAAGCGAAGATAATCATAAATTTCTGTAATCGTTCCCACGGTGGATCGGGGGCTGCGGCTGGTGGTTTTCTGCTCGATCGAGATGGACGGGCTCAGCCCGTCGATGGAATCCACATCGGGTCGCTCCATCTGGTCCAGAAACTGCCGAGCGTAGGCCGAAAGTGTCTCCACATAGCGGCGCTGGCCCTCGGCGTAAATCGTGTCGAATGCGAGAGATGACTTGCCGGAACCGCTCAAACCAGTCACCACGGTGAGAGTGTTGCGCGGGATCTCAACATCAATGTTTTTCAGATTGTGCTGGCGCGCCCCGCGCACCGAAATCTTGGTGATGGCCATTTACCTTGCGAGGATTTCCCTTCCGTAACGTGGACAGGCCCACAGAGGTGTCCGAGAGTAGAAGTGCGCAGCTCTACTCCGTATCTTAGTTGCTAACAGCGGCGAGCGTCAACGCGGGTAAATTAGAGAAGTTAAAGTAGCCGAAAGAAGCCTGCAGAAGCCGCATGTACGAAGGTCGGACTTGGGGCATCTCATTCAGCGCTGAATGTCATAGAGGTGGATTGCACTTGAACGCGATATTTGTGCCCCTGCTGCTTTTCTTCACAGTCGTGGCCTCTGTCAGTGCCGGTATTCTGGCCACCTACGCCGTCGTATTCGGCATCCTGCACAGCTTTGGCCGCGCCTCGCAGCCCGAACCGGCGCCTCAGCAGGCGCGTCTGATACTGGTCCCCACGCAAATCTCCGCCAGCGGGGACTAGGACCTCATCTAGCCAATCGGAGTCATCTCATACAAGAGCGCGGGCCGGCACTCGCCGCCGGGCAACGCTCTGTCCAGCTTTCTCTTGAGGCCAGGTCAACTCTTCTGCCTTCATTGACGCGTCCCTTTTCATCGACGTAAGATTCGCGCCAGTGATTGGTCAGACCATCTCGCATTACCGCATCGTCGGGAAACTCGGCGGTGGAGGGATGGGAGTGGTCTATGAAGCCGAAGATTCCACCCTCGGCCGCCATGTCGCACTGAAATTCCTTTCCGATCATCTGGCCCAGAGCGCGATGGCGCTGGAGCGCTTCCGCCGGGAGGCACGAGCCGCGTCGGCGCTGAACCATCCGAATATCTGCACCATCCACGAAATTGGCGAACACGACGGGCGGGCCTTCATCGTGATGGAACTGCTCGACGGCGTGGCGCTGCGGCACCGCATAGCGGGGTTGCCGCTGGAACTCGACGAACTGCTGCGGATTGCGGTTGAAATCGCCGACGCCCTCGATGCGGCCCACGCGGCGGGCATCATCCACCGCGATATCAAGCCGGGAAACATTTTCCTTACCCGGCGCGGCCACGCCAAGGTTCTGGATTTCGGGCTGGCGAAAGTTATCTCGAATGAGCGCGTGGGAGACTCCGTGCCCACGCAAAGTGACGATCGCGGCGACCTGACCGGCGCGGGCAACGCCGTGGGCACCGTCGCTTACATGTCGCCGGAACAGGCGTTGGGCCGGCCGATCGATGCCCGCACCGATCTGTTCAGTTTCGGCGTGGTGCTCTACGAGATGTCTACCGGGCGCGCCGCCTTTTCCGGCACGACCTCGGCGGCGATTTTCGATGGCATTCTGCATGGCGCGCCGGTGGCGCCCCTGCAGTTGAACCCGGCGGTGCCGGTGGAACTGGAGCGCATCCTCAACAAGGCGCTGGAGAAAGACCGCGAGCTGCGCTACCAGAGCGCGGCGGAAATGCGCGCCGACCTGCAACGGTTGAAACGGGACACCGACTCGGGGCGTGCGCGGACCAGCGGCTCGGCTCTCCTCGGTGAGCGAAACCCGGCAGTAAACGCGGGCGCAATACCTTCTTCGCAGGCTGGAGTAACCGCGACACGTGCGCCCGCCACCGACCCTGCGGCGACTAAGTCTCTCGTCCGTCGAGGGCATAAGCCGGGCCGATACATCCTGGGCATTGTCCTGGTGTGCGTGGTCGTCGTGTCGGTGATCGCGGGCGGAATTTACTACGCTTCCCGCCGAAACCGGGTGCTGACCGCGAAAGACACGATTGTGCTCGCCGATTTCGCCAACTCGACCGGCGATCCGGTGTTCGACGACACGCTAAAGCAGGCGCTGAGCATGACGCTGCTTCAGTCGCCCTTCCTGAACCTTCTTTCCGATGACCAGATCGCCGCGACTCTAAAGCAAATGACGCGACCAGCCGACACGCCGCTCGTCCCCGGCGTTGCCCGCGAAATCTGCCAACGCTCCACCAGCAAGGCGTACATTGCGGGCGCTATCGCCAACCTGGGCAACGACTACGTGCTCGGCCTTAAAGCGGTGAACTGCCAAAGTGGAGACATTCTGGCGCAACAGCAGGTTACCGCCCCCGCGAAAGAAAAAGTGCTCGATGCGCTCAGCGGAGCGGCTACCAATTTGCGGCGTCAGTTGGGCGAATCGCTGGCCACGGTGCAAAAGTTCGACGTGCCGCTCGAGCAGGCTACGACCTCGTCGCTCGAAGCGCTCAAGGAATACAGCCTGCAATACAAAGCTATGCGCGAAAAGGGCTCGGCGGCGGCGTTGCCGCACGGTCTGCGGGCCATCGAGCTCGATCCAAAGTTTGCCCTGGCATACTG
>JBAVAV010000791.1:0-1502 GCA_049585895.1 Candidatus Sulfotelmatobacter sp.
ACATTAACTAGTTCTGTAGATGATGGATGTTATTTTAATATGCAAATAGATTTTTCCGCGCCTACTCCATATCCAGACACTATTTTTGCGATGCAGGGAGGAATGTTTGCGATAAGCACTAATCAATCATTAAATAATGTATTGAGCACTGATCAAGATTCAAATAACGTTTTAACACCAATGGGATAATGAAGCCAGATGTAGATATAGTAAATCTTATTGCCATTCAGGAATTGGCAGATGTAAATGCGCCTGATATAAATGATTATTTAAATATTGGAAAGGCCAATGATATATTAGGCAAAAAAATAACTATAAATCAACTTGCACAAATTATATCAACACAACTGGGAAGTGGTTCTATTTTGCCAGATAGAGTTTATTTAATAGATGGAACAATGCCCGTTGGGTCTTCCTTATCACCTGATAGAAGACAAATAATAGACCCATATTTAAACAATAAAGTATATAGTGTACACAGAAGATCTATTGAATGGTTCATTAAAGGTTCTGAATGGGATAATACCGTGCCAGGTGGTGGCATACAATTATTGAGAGGTTCAGGAACTACATTAGACCCTTATGATACATTTAATACGCAAGAAGTAATTATAGTTTCATTTGCTCCTTCTTTCTCTCCTTATATACCTACTCCTGATGCCATAGCTAGATTTACCAATGGAGAACAAATATTTTCAGCCAATGGCACAATAACATCGGCAATGTTCAGAAAATTGATTATTCTTCAATCTGCAACATCCATTTTGTCTATCAATCTACCATTATCAACTGATTATCCGGAAAATGTAGCATTATATATTATTTCCAATGGAGGGAATCATAAACAGGCTACTATAAATGCGGCGGGTTCTGAAATTATAAAAGGATATGGGTCACAAGCATTCTTGGGACAAAAAGAACAATTATGTCTTATCAGAAGTTCTGGAGGCTGGAATGTAGTTTATAAAACGCCTGAAAATAGGATAGGAACTGTTGATTTTGGGTATCTGGCTGGAATAAATCAATTTGCTGCTATAACATTAACACCACAATCACGCGCTGAATATCCAAGAATCTGGGATTTTATAAAAAAATTGGCAGCACAACAACCAGCCGCTGTGGTAAGTAATTCACAATGGCAGAATAATAAGGGATTATGGGGACTTGGTGATGGTGATTTAATAACAGGGACTACATTTAATTTCCCATATATGCCTGGGCAATTTATGAGATTTATCGACCCAACAGGAACTATTGATATTGATAGATTCGGTACAGGTATTCATAATTTACCGGGTAGCCTAGAGAAAGAACAATTTAAATCACATACGCACAGATATAATAGAACCCCAGGCAATGTGGGTAGATATGTAGCACATGTGAGTAATGGTGCATACGGATTTGATAATACTTATGAACAAAGTGAAGCCATAGGGGGCACAGAAACAAGGCCATTAAACATCGCTGGCATACCTTTAATAAATATATAATATGAGTACATT
>JBAVAV010000792.1:0-3924 GCA_049585895.1 Candidatus Sulfotelmatobacter sp.
GGGCAAACATCAGGACGTGATAGTAAAGCGGATCCGTGGCGTGTTACCCCAGGTGCTGGAACAACTGAATATGGAAGAGTTTCCCGTTGGTTGGGTGGAGACCCAGATCACGGCGAGTAATGACGGCGACTTCTTCCACATGCATAGCGATGACGGCCAAGACTCAATCGCTTCGCGGAAGCTTACGTTCGTCTATTTTTTCCATGGAGAACCGTGTCAGTTCAACGGTGGAGAACTACGTCTTCACGACGCGAAGCTTCAGGACGAACACTTCGTAAGCGCAGGCAGCTACCAGACCGTCGTGCCGCAGCAGAACCAGATCGTTTTCTTCGCGTGTTCTCTGCCTCACGAGATCACCCCGGTAAAGTGCCCGTCTCAGGCCTTTGCCGGTAGCCGCTTTACGGTGAACGGATGGCTTCGCACGTAAAAGACACGACATGGCTGGAATGGGTTGCCGGTCTGATAGGGACGGCGTCGCGCCAGACCGATACCGCGACGCTGCCCCCAGACCGGTTTCACTGCCTGCTGGATGAGTTGCCACTGCATCTCATTCCTCGGGACTTTTTGCGCTCGAAGAACGCCCGGAAAATCCTCGAGCAACCTCTGTTTCTAAACCCGTTGTGTTCGATCTATCCCGCAGGGCAATGGCCGGAGGAACTGACGGACCGTGAAGAGTTCAGCGCCGCTTTTGTTCGGGAACGGCCGATTGCCTGGGTGCGCGATCCCGCTACGGGCGCGCTGCTTCCTTTCTGGCTGGGTAAGAAAATGGAAGCGGTTGTAAAGACCCTGCGGCTCAACGAACCGGCGCCCTCCACTCTGAAGGCAGACGATCGTTTCAAGTTGGCCGCTGCCGGCATCCTGATCCCCCGTGCCCAAACCTACCCAGCGCGATCTATTTGGTACGACGTTATGACCAGAGGCGCCACGGCTTTTCAAGAGAAGGGATACGTGCCGCTTCGCCACCTGATTCATCCCTTCCACGTAGCTGCTTTGCGCCGTTACTACCGTTATCAGGTCCGCCGGGGAGCATTTCGCCTGGGCGATCATGGCAATCCACTGCGCTACGTAGCGAACAACGAAACTGTGGCGCGCTTCTTCCACCGCCAACTGAACAGCACGGTCAGCACGGTTGCGGGCCTGCCGGTCAAGCCTTCGTATGTATACTTTGCCTCTTACTTGAGCGGTGCGGAACTGACGAAACACACCGACCGGCCCCAGTGTGAGTTCAGCATTACGCTATGTCTGGATTTTTCTCCTGAGCCTGCGTGTGAGACTTCCTGGCCTGTTCAACTCGAAACGCCGCGGGGCGCGGTTGCCGTTCATCAGGCACTCGGCGACGGGTTGATGTACCGCGGAACGCGCGTTCCTCACTATCGAAGTGCGTTGCCCGAAGGCAGGACCTCGACTTCGATCTTCTTTCACTACGTGGCTGCGGACTTCGATGGACCGCTCGACTAAGGGCTCGTCGCGGCACAGACTTCATTTATTTCAGACCGGAGACCAGATAGAGCATTGACCACGTCTGATAGTAGCTGTACGCAAACCGCGAGCCGTCGCGGGTCGCCACCAGGGGGGCAACGTTGACCACGCCTGGGGTTGGGTCGCGCAACAATTCCTGTACCAGACTTTTGTTGCCGGTCACTATATTCACTTTGTAAACTTTGGCCGGAACCTCGCCGAGATGGTATCCGTAGATAGAGGCGCTGTCGTCGGACCATTGAAACGGAACGAACCCTTGTTCAAGACCAGGGATAACCCGCGGTGAACCGCCGTTCAGTGGGTACACCGCGACTTTTTCGGCGGCATCAGCGCGCAGAATGTAATGCAGGTCGGGTGAAACCAGTCCTCCATCGATCCCTTCGGGTGTGAGCGGTCTTGGCTTTCCGTGGTTCAAATCCAAAAGATAGCACCGCACACCGTGACCGGGCTCATTGGCATTGACCGTAATGCCCTTTCCGTCGGGCAGGAAGTGCGAAGGACCATTCTGGATTTCCAGATCGCCAATTTCGATCGTCTGAGACTGGCCCGCGCCCACGGGGAACAGCGTTACTCGTTGCGGATTTCCCGTGAAGACGGAGAAAGCCAATTTTCCGTCGGGAGAAAGCCCGCCTGCACTTCCGTCGCCGAGTCGTACGGGTGGAGAGCCGTCGATCTTTCGAATGGCGACCGAGTAGTTTGCTCCGGCCGCTTCGCTTGAGTCCTCGAATAAAACCGAGTGGCCGTCGCGAGAAATGTCGTGGACGATGTTCCAATCATGCCAGGAAAGATCGATGGGTTTGCTGTCTCCTGCAACGGCAGACATGGCAATGCGCTCTCCGTTGAGGGTCACGAGCACCCGACCATCGGGGGTCACATCCTGCAAGATCAGGCCGCCCGGAATGTCGAGCAGAGTGCGGACCTTTCCCGCCATGTTCACGGCCAGCAAATTGCGATTGATACCCTTCTCCGCCGCCGTGAACCAGATCTCCTTTCCATCCGGACTCCACGCCAGGCCATCCGCAGATTCCCACCCGGAGGACAGTACCGTTTCATGGCCACCGAGATCGACTACGCAAACCGATCCGCGATCATCCCAAAGCGCCGGATGATCTAGAAACGCAATTCGATCCCCCTTCCGGGAAAAACGGATGTGACTGATAGACCCGCTGCTTTGGTGCAGCTCGTGGCCAATCGGATATTCGATCCGGTAGCGCCCCTGGATGTGGTGCACCACCGCAAGCTCGCCGTGGGCATCCCAGTCTGCCCAGGAAACGTCCTCCAGCAGTTCCCGGGGCGAACCGCCGGCAAGCGGAGCACGGGCCAGGGTGCCATTCGCCATCTCCAGATGTGCCATGTGATCGCCGTGCAGGACCAGCGCCAGCTCGCGGCTATTAGAGATGGCAAGCAGGCTTGCGTCCGGCAGGTTCAGTGGCTGCGACAGGAGAGAGTCCCCGACCGCGGAGTAGAGACGCAGGGGTTGGCCGTTCCAGGCGGCCCCGTAGACAAAGGAACGTCCGTCCGGCGAAAACCGCGCAGAATAGATGGTGCCTTCCTCGAAGGTGAGGCGCTGGAACGCTGGAGCCGGAGTTTCTCGACGCAACTGCGTACCCAGTAGCAGAAGGGCCAATGCCAGAAGCGACGCTACCGCCCAGGGAATGGCCTTGACAAGCCGCACTGGCCGGGCCGGAGAGGCGCTCGTTCGCCCACCCGAGGTCCCTGTCAGAGTTTCTAATGCGAAAGCCAGGTCACGCGCCGATTGAAAACGATTTTCGGGCTCCTTCTCCAAACAATGCCGGATGATTTGCTGAAATGCCGGGGAGATACCGGCCTGCTGCTCCACGCTGATCTCGGGCGGATCTTCCCGCAGCACGGCGGTCATCGTGTCTACTTCGGTTTCACCCCGGAAGGCGCGGCGTCCGCAAAGCATTTCATACAAAATGGAGCCCACGCTGAAGATGTCACTGCGATGATCGACCGGCTTTCCCCGCAATTGCTCGGGTGACATATACGCCACCGTGCCGACCACAGCCCCGGTTCTTGTAACGGTGGTCATGGTTTCGGCGGAGCGTGCAGCTTCGTCCGGTGAGGGTTGCAGCTTGGCCACTCCGAAATCCAGAATCTTGATCCGGCCGTCTTGGGTTACAAACAGATTCTCCGGCTTCAGGTCCCGATGGATGATGCGGCGATCGTGCGCGGCGATCAGGCCCTGTACGATTTGGCGCGCGTAGTCGAGGGCCTGGCGAGCCGGTAGCCCGCCTTGCGCCAGACGCTGGCGCAGCGTTTCACCCTCCAGCAATTCGGAAACAATGTATGGGGATCCGCTATCAAGTCCAATATCATAGATAGCGACGATGTTGGGGTGGTTCAACGCGGCGGCCGCGCGGGCTTCCTGTTCAAAGCGGCGGAGATGGTCGGCGTGGTCGCTTAAGGCCGGTCGGATAATCT
>JBAVAV010000793.1:0-5031 GCA_049585895.1 Candidatus Sulfotelmatobacter sp.
ATTAGCACTTAGCACTTAGCCTTTAGCTTCACAAGCCCGGGAATTGGATTTGCTGCAGCGCCTGAAGGCGCTTTCATAACGAGCACCTGCGGCATGCCTGAAGGCATACCCTGATACGAATCACACAGACCGCTGATCGCTGAGAACAAGGAGCTAAGAGCCTAAGACCTAAGACCTAAGACCTAAGACCTAAGACCCAAACGTCAAACGCCGATGTCAGACACAAAGACCATCGCAGTTGCCATGTCGGGCGGTGTGGATTCGTCCACCGTCGCGGCGATGCTGCGCGCCGAGGGGCACAATGTCATCGGCCTGACTATGCAACTCTGGAACCAGCGGCGGCTGGCTGGGCATGAGGGCATGCCGGAATCGGTGCAAGGACGCTGCTGCTCGATCGATGATGTCTACGATGCGCGGCGCGTGGCGCAGCATATCGGCATTCCGTATTACGTTGTCAATCATGAGGAACGCTTCGAGCAGGACGTGGTGCGGCCTTTTGTCGCCGAATATCTTTCGGGGCGTACGCCCATCCCGTGCAGCCTCTGCAACAATCATTTGAAGTTTGACCAACTATTGATCGTTGCGCAGCAGATCGGCGCGGAGCAGGTTGCTACCGGCCACTATGCCCGTGTGGACTATGACGCAGCCCGCGGGCGCTGGCTGCTGATGCGTCCGGCAGATCTGGCCAAGGATCAAACATATTTTCTGTTCGGACTTACTCAAGAGCAACTCAGTCGCACACTTTTTCCTCTCGGCGGCATGACCAAGCCTGAGGTCCGCGAGCTGGCACGCCGGCATGGGCTGGCGCTGGCCGAGAAGCCGGACTCGCAGGAGATTTGTTTTGTCCCCGGCGGCGACTACAAGCGCTTCATCGACGCCTATCTCGCCGACCAGGGTGAGGCGCTGCCTGATACCGCCGGCGAACTGGTCACCACCAATGGAGAAGTCCTCGGCGAGCATTCTGGCATTCACAACTTCACCGTTGGCCAGCGCAAGGGATTGGGCGTGGCCACCGGTTCTCCGCTCTACGTGATTCAGATTAACGGCGCCGACAAGCAGGTGATGGTCGGCGGCGCCGAGCATCTCTACTCGCGCACCCTGCGGGCGAAGCGCGTGAACCTGATCGCTGTTGAAGATTTGCGAGAGCCCATGCGCGTGACCGTGAAGATTCGGCACCGCCATGAGCCGGCCGCGGCGGTGATCGAAAAGGCTGCACCCGACGAAGTACTCGTAACCTTCGATCAGCCGCAGCGCGCCGTCACTCCCGGACAGGCCGCCGTGTTCTACGACGGGAATATCGTGGCCGGCGGCGGCTGGATCTCATAATTCGTCTCCCGCTGCCGCTAGTCGAAGTCAATCTTTTCGAATCCCAACCCCTGCAACAGACTGCTGATCGTTGAAGCTGCATTCTGCTGGGCAGTTCGCAGAATGCCATCGGCCAGTGTGGCTTCCTGCAGTTGACGTTCCGCCTCCTGCCGTACCTGCGTTTCCAGATTCGGGTCGGTGGATACCAGCAGCCCAGTTTGCCGGGAATACACGCGGGTCTTCGCGCTGTCGAGCCGGGTGCGAAACACCTCGGCCGCGGGAAGATGCAAGTGAATCTGGCGGCCATCCACTCTGACATCGCCAGGCTTTAGATTGGAGAAATCTATTCCGGCGACAACCTCGCCGTGCACCATCATCAGCAGACGATCTCCGGCCAGAAAATCCGGGAAGATGGGATTTTCTTTCGCGCCGGTGACCAGCTTGTCCATGGTGTAAACCACGGTCTCCAGCCGTTGCAGGCGTTGAATGCGATCGACGACGGTGGGCTGGCTGACATCGATACTGAGGGTTCTGCCCGTCCAGGCCGACCACATGTGGGTCAACAGCGCCCGACCGGAACTTCGCGACAGCATCACCCATCCCATCGAGCCGACACACAGCATCCCGAGGAATAGCCCGAGGACAAGAGCGAAGACAATCGCCGCAGAGGATCGAGCAGGTTTTGGAGAGTGGGGAATCAAGCCAGGATCGTGAGGCATCCTGCAAGGTTATAATCGGACGAGTGGCGGATTGAGTGAATGATCAGTTATTGAAAACGGAGTCTTGGGACGGATGCGGCCAGCGAAGGCTACTTCTGAACTGCCGAATTCGTCAGGCACGCTCTCCCTGTTTTGCTGGACACCGAATGTCCGCAGGAAGAGAATAAGAGACATGCGAACCGCAAGTGTTTTCGAAAGGGATGGACCAGGACGATCCGCCCGCAGTGGCGGTCAACGTAGGAACGGATATCTTTGGAGGTCACACAGTGCACGCGTGAGTGAGGTCTTTTTGCTCGCGATCGGGGTATTGCTTTGTTTCAGTCTCCCAGTTTCGGCGCAAACCTCCGATTCCCAAACACAAGACGCGAACAAATCATGGACGGACACCAGCGAATCGCATAGTGGCGACGCGAATCCTACTCGCACAGTCCAGAGCCATACCCAGAACGGCAATCGCACACAGGACAACCAGTCGGTCCAGCGGCGCGGGCCGGATGGACGTTTCGAACCTTACCAGGACATCGAGAAATCAACCGTGCAAGTGGACGCCTCCACCGTGCGAACCATCACGCGCACGTTCGGCCGGGATTCGAATGGAAGGAAAACGCTGGTGCAGGTAACAGAAGAAGAACAACACACCCGGCCCGGAGGGGATTCCTACGTAGTGCGTGCCACGTCGAATCCCGACGCCAACGGTAATTTGCAGTTGGTCCAGCGCGAAATCGCGGAGACGAAAAAGGTTGGCAAGGACGTGGAAGAGACGAAAAACACGGTGATGCTTCCAAACGGCAACGGCGGTTTGGCGCCGGCCATGATGACGGAAGAACGCCGTAAACAAGGAGCGAATGAAGCGGTTGAATCACAAAAAACTACGCTGCTTCCCGATGTCAACGGCAACTGGCAAGTAAGCGAAGTAAGGCACGCCACTACTCGGCAAGACGGCAAGAACCGCAGTACCGAAGAACGGGTCTCCCGCCCCGACGCTGACGGAAAGCTAGGCGAAGTCTCTCGTAAGGTTAGCAAGGACTCCGACACCTCCGGGGAAAAGCGCAGTACAGTGGAAACCTATTCCGTCGATGTGCCGGGTGCGGTTCGTGACGGCAGCCTGCACGTGGTGGAACGCGCTACCACCAGCCAGAGCACTAACTCAGCCGGCCAGCAAAAGACACAACGGCAAGTGGAGCAGCCTGACCCCGGCAATCCGGGCGCCGGCTTGCGAGTGACAATCGTGACCACCGATACGGTGCGCCCGGGCTTGTCGGGAGCGCAGGCCACTCAAACCATTCAAATGCTCGACGCGAACGGCAGTCTTGGAGTTGTCTCCGTGGACACGACGAAGTCTGACAATAACCACGCCGTGCAGGTTCAGATAGCGCCGGCAGCGCCTTCCGAGAAGGCAAAATAGCCTGGCGACCCGCTCCAGGTGAGTTTAAGATTGGCTATTGGTTTTTGTTAGAGAGCGAATCCAAGAAAGGAGTACCCGTCGCCTTCAACTTCTGCTCCAGGCGCGCGGTGCAATCGCAGTCTCCGCAGGCCCAGGATTCGGTTCCGTTCTCGTCGCGGCACTTGCGGCGGTCGTGGGCATCCTGCACTTTGGTGAGGTCGAAGAATTCTTCCCAATACGGCCGTTCTTCCTGCAGCGGCGTCGGACAGTAGCAAACTTCCACCCAGCGCGCGGTCTGGTCGGAGCACAGCCGCGCATCTTTCATGTTACGCAAGTATTCGCCTTCTGCAACCGAGCCCTGGCCGAGGGTTTCGGCTTCAATGGCTTGAAGTAGATCAGCCTCGCGGCCAGGTTTGACGCGGGCTCGAACTAGATATCGCATCCGTGATCTCCGCCTTCTTAGTGTAGCCCCGCTTGGGCCAGCATTTCGAGGAACTGTTTCTGCGTCCGCATGTCGATAGACTGTGCGACCAGCTTGCCACCGCGGTCGTAAACGAAGCTCCTGGGGATACCTTCGATCTGAAACTGGCCGTTCACTTTCCGGCCCGGGTCGAGCAGGACGGGATAGGTAATGCTTCGTTCGGCGACGAACGGCCTGACTTTGGCCTCGTCTTCGTCAGAAATGGCCAGTACCACGAAGTCCTGATCTTTGTTCTTATCTTTGAACCTGCGATAGAGCGATTCGAGATCAGGCATTTCCTTCCGGCAGGGCGGGCACCAGGTCGCCCAAAAGTTCACGAGCACGACTTTGCCTCGCAGATCCTTCAAATTCCAAGCCTTGCCTTGCAGATCCGTAAGGGTAAAGTCGACGTGCTGCCGTTTGGCGTCGTCGGCCTCCAGCCTGGCTATGGCCGCGGCAAATTGCGGAGCATCGAGGGACGCCTGCACGTGTTCGTAGCGCACCAGCGAAGCCAACTCTAAGTACGTGGAATCCGGCTCGCCATTCTTGCCGGTGACGGGGGGCTGCTCGTGCAAGACCGAGGCCAGGGTGTTGGCGACCTCCTGCAGAGTGTCATGACCGAAATCGCCTTCGGTCGACAGATACGCCAGGGCTTCTGCCAGCTGTAGTTTTGTGGGGGTGCGCGGAAGCGCGCGAATCTGGAGTGCCAGTTCCTTGGTGGTGCGGGCGCGCACGTCATCGGGGAGCTTGCGGAGTCCGTGCAACTGCTCGAGGATGAGCTTTTCCTGATCGATAGAGCCAGGACGCTTGTCATCGTCGGCAAGCGAGTGGGCCGGATAGACTAGTGCGCCCACAAAGAAAATAGCCAAGAAAGCAGGGGAGAAAACGGGAAACAGAAATGGGGACGAATCGGGACGCATCAAAACCAGGTTACCTCACCCGGGAAAAGCGTTGCCCAGGGAATGACCGCCGTTTGATCGTTCGTCACAGGCTCAGATGAACATCTCATCCTGCGGCGCAACCCGGCGGGCGCGTCTGCCACCGTTCTTGCGGGCGCGGTTTCCGAGCAGGAACTCGAGACCGGCGGTAATGCCCTGCATCACTCCGGAAAGTTGGCGCACAGGGGAGACAACCGTCTTATGTACCATCTCCGATGTTTCTTC
>JBAVAV010000794.1:0-6090 GCA_049585895.1 Candidatus Sulfotelmatobacter sp.
GGAATGGAACGTGTGGCAAACAGGCGCTTACCCCCTTTACGCGGAACGGTCATTCCAGGAATACTTCTGATCGCCGAGCTTCTGATTTCCGAAAAAGATAGCCCGACCGTACAATAGCGCAGCCGCATTCGAGGCGGGCGGTAGCTTCTATCTGTTCAGCGTTTCGGCTTGAGAACGGAGAACTGAGAACTGTTTTGGATTCCGCATACAGCATCGTAATTCCCGCCTATAACGAAGGCGCGCGCTTGCGCGCGACTCTCGAGAAGGTGCTCGCCTACATGCGGCAACAGAAATGGGATACGGAAGTGATCGTGGTCAACGATGGCTCCCGCGACAATACTGCGGAGATTGTGCAGGAGATTGCGCGGACGAATCCGGCGTTGCGCCTGGTGGAGAATCCCGGCAACCGGGGCAAGGGTTACAGCGTGCGCAACGGGATGCTCAATGCGAACGGCCAGGTGGTGCTGTTCAGCGACGCGGATCTGTCTTCGCCGATCGAAGAGATGCCGAAGCTGCTGGACGCTCTGCAGGCAGGAGCGGATATCGCCATCGGCTCGCGCTGGCTGCGCACCGAATTGCAAACGCAGCGGCAGCCTTTCCATCGGCAGTTCTTCGGGCGCATCTTCAACCTGCTGCTGCGGGCCACGCTGGGATTGCAGTTCGCCGATACCCAATGCGGCTTCAAAGCGTTCACCCGGCAGGCCGCTCGGACGATCTTTCCGCTACAACGCATCGAGCGCTGGGGCTTCGATCCCGAGATTCTTTTCCTGGCGCGCAAGTTTGGGTTCAAGGTCAAAGAGGTTCCCGTGCTGTGGGGACACAGCGGGGGAACGCGCATTCACCCGCTGAAGGACGGCTCCCGCATGTTTCTGGACATGCTGCGCATCCGCTGGTATGACGTGACGGGAAAATACAACGGCAATGCCGCAGCGTCCGCGCCGGCGCATGGGACGCTGCCCGGAGGACCGGCGACGAGAACTTAAGAACTTACCTATCCACCGTCACGCCGATTCTTTTTTCGCCGTAACAACGCTGGGCGCAGCCGATTCCTTCACAGCCTCGACCACCCGCTTTCCCATCTCGGAGGTCGACACAGGAGTTTGGCCTGCGCTGATCAGATCGGCGGTACGATAGCCGCGATCTAAGACAGTGCGTACGGCGTTCTCGATACAAGGGGCTTCGCGCTCGAGTTGGAAGGAATGGCGCAGCATCATCGCCACAGAGAGAATCGCGCCCAGCGGATTGGCGATTCCTTTTCCGGCGATGTCGGGCGCCGACCCGTGTACCGGCTCGTACAAGCCGACCGAACCTCCAATGCTCGCCGAGGCCAGCAGGCCGAGTGATCCCATCACTCCTCCCGCCTGGTCAGACAGAATATCGCCAAACATGTTTTCGGTGAGCAGCACGTCAAAATCTTTCGGCCGCTGCACCAGGGCCATGGCGGCAGAATCCACATACATGTGCGAAAGCTTCACGCGGGGATAATTTTGGCCAACGCGCGTGACCACCTCGCGCCACAGGCGGGAGCATTCGAGGACATTGGCCTTGTCGACTGACAGAACTTTCTGGCGGCGCTTTTCGGCCAGCTCAAAAGCGACGCGGGCGATGCGCTCGATAGCGGGTTCGTCGTAGCGCATTGTGTTGGTAGCGATGCGCAAGCCGGCTGCGCCTTCGATCGAACGCGGATCGCCAAAATAAAGTCCTCCCAGAAGTTCGCGCACAATCATGAGGTCAGCGCCGCGAACGACTTCCGCGCGCAGGGGAGAGATGTTTTCGAGAGCGGGAAAACACACCGCGGGGCGAAGGTTGGCATAAGCGCCCAGTTCGCGCCGAATGCGCAACAACCCGGCCTCAGGACGTAAATGATTCGGGTAATGATCGTAGGCCGGGTTTCCCACCGCGCCCAGCAGCACCGCGGAAGAAGAAAGGCAGGTCTGCACGGTATCCGTCGGCAGCGGGTCGTTGACGGCAGCCAGGGCCGCTCCGCCGATATGCCTGCTTTGAGGCTGGAGCTGGTGTCCGAAAGCATCGGCGATGGCTTGCAGCGCGAGAACGGCTTGTTCGGTAACTTCAGGGCCGATGCCGTCGCCGGGCAGCACGGTGAGGTTCAGAAGCATGCGGGAATTAGTCTAACGGAGAGCGCTCTTGCGGTGCTCGACTCCCATCAGGGCAGGCAGCAAGGACCAATCTCTCCACATTTACACGCCCCAGAGGTAGTCTTCCTGCTCGTGGTGGTGATCGGCGGGTACGGGCAGCGGCAAGCCGAAGGCGTTGATTGGGGGAGCCATGGGAAACGGCCTGCGCGGTTCATGCGAAAGCCCATCGCCCGCGCATGCTGCGACCGCCGCCGAAAGCGGTTCGACCAGAGGTGTCGCCGAGGCGGCGGGTTTGTGGGTATCGCGCACCAACTCCAGCAGATGATGATCTTCCACATGCTTGATCTTATCGGCCAACCGCACGAAGCGGCGGTAGATATCATCGAGCGCGCGACGGTCGAACTGATAGCCGAGCTGTTCGCAACGCATGGCTAAGGCGTGCCGGCCGGAGTGCTTGCCGAGCACGAGCTTGGAATCGGGCACGCCCACGGATTGGGGCGTCATGATCTCGTAAGTCAGCGGATTCTTGATCACGCCATCCTGGTGGATGCCGGCTTCATGCGCGAATGCGTTGCGGCCGATGACGGCTTTGTTTGGCTGCACGGGGACGCCGGTGATTTCGCTCAGCAACTGGCTGGCGGCGAAAAGTTGCTCACTGGCTACGCCAGTCTCATAAGGATAGCGATCGCGGCGCACCCGCATCGCCATGACGATTTCTTCCAGCGAAGCATTGCCGGCGCGCTCGCCGATGCCGTTGATGGTGCACTCTACCTGGCGGGCTCCAGCGGCGACGGCGGCCAAAGTATTGGCGACGGCCATCCCGAGATCGTTGTGGCAGTGGGCGGAGATAGTTACTTTCTCGATTCCCTTTACCTTGCGGCGGATGGTGGCAATCAGTTCTCCAAACTCTGACGGCACGGTGTAGCCGACCGTGTCCGGAATATTCAGTGTTGTGGCGCCGGCTTCTACCACAGCTTCAAGGACCTGGCAGAGAAACTCGGGGGCGGTGCGAGTAGCGTCTTCGGGTGAGAACTCGACATCGTTGCAGAGCGATTTAGCGAAGGCGACGGACTCGCGTGCCTGCTGCAGGCATTGCTCGCGCGTGATGCGCAGCTTGTACTTCAGGTGAATGTCGGAGGTGGCCAGAAAAACGTGAATGCGCGGACGGGCCGCATATTGCAGGGCTTCCCAGGCGCGCTCGATATCTTGCCGGCAGGCCCGTGCCAGGCCCGCGATGACCGGTCGGCGAATCACTTCGGCAATGGCTTTGACGGCCTCGAAATCGCCGTCGGAGGCGATTGGGAACCCGGCCTCAATCACGTCTACGCCGAGGCGGTCGAGTTGCTGAGCCAGGCGCAACTTCTCCTGGTGGTTCATGCTGCAGCCCGGGGACTGTTCTCCGTCGCGGAGGGTGGTATCGAATACGGTGATGCGAACTTGTTCCGTGGCCATGAATAGATTTCCTCAAAAAGAAAACAGGCCTGTATGGTAGGCGGGACGTGCGTAGAAGCAAAACTTATAATTCTTCTATCGATATTAGCTCTTGTCATATAATAAGCTAAGCTAATGAATAGTTAACATTCCATAAAGGCGGTCCTGGTGGAACTTTCCCAACTGGAGGTCTTCCTTACAGTGGCTCGAGAGCGCCGTTTCTCGCGCGCGGCGGAAAAGCTTTTTCGCACGCAGTCGGCGGTCAGCCAGACCATCCACAAACTGGAGGATGAGTTAGGCGAGATTCTTTTCGACCGCTCTTCCCGCGAAGGGATTCTGACGGATGCCGGGCAGGTGCTTTACGAATACGCCGAGAAGCTGTTGAACCTGCGCAACGACGCCCGCGAATCGCTGGTGGAGCTTCGGGAGCTGCAGAAGGGCAAACTGGAGATTGCGGCCAACGAGTTCACCGCGCTTTATTTGCTGCCGGTACTGGCGGAATTCCGCCGGTTGCATTCCATGATCAAGATCAAGGTGCAGCGGGCGCTGGGCAGCCGCATCCCGGACGATGTGTTGCAGCACACCGCCGAATTGGGAGTGCTTTCTTATGAACCGAAGGAGCCTCATCTGCACTCGGTGGTGGTGTATCTCGACGAACTTGTATTAGTGGTGCCACCCAGGCATCCGCTGGCCTCGGCGCGGCAGGTAAGCATCAAGCAGTTGGGAGCCGAATCGTTCGTGGCGCACATCGTTTCGTCGCCGTATCGCGAGAAAGTCTTGCAGACATTTGAGCGGCACAAAACACCCTTGCACATGGATCTTGAGCTGCCCACGCTGCAAGCCATCAAGCAATTTGTCGCCATGGGAAACGGGGTCGCGCTCATGCCCGAGATCAGCGTCGAGACGGAAGTGGCGCGGGGCGAACTGATAAGAATCCCGGTGCGGGAACTGCATGTGCAACGCAAGCTGCGGCTGATTTACCGCAAGGAAGCGAGCCTTTCCCATGCCGCGCGAGCTTTTCTGAAAGTTGCGGAAGCGGTAGCGCGGGAACGGGTGGGACGATATCGGTTTCAGCGGGAGAGCTAGATGGGGAAGGGACCCCAGCCCTCGGACGTCAGACCCTGTCTTCGAGCGAAGGAGTCTGAGGTGTGAAGTCTGAGGTCGGAGGTCGGAGGTCGGAGGTCGGAGGTCGGAGGTCCGAGGTCTGACGCCCGAAGTCTAGTTCTCAGCAATCAGCGCAGACCTGTGCCGGCTGGAACGCTGCCAGGGCCTCGTGCACAGAAGGGTGAATCTCCAGCACCGAATCCAGCTTTGTAAGATCCAGCAGGCTGCGCACCAGCGGGTTCGGGCCGGCATACTTCAGATCCGCATTTTTCGATTGCGCCCGGGTCTGCAGTAGCGCGAGTTCGCCGATGCCGGCGCTGTCCATGGAACTGACGCCGCTGAGATCGAGAACCACCTTGTCGCTGCTTTTCAGGACATCGCTTACCAGGCGCGACAATGCGGCGGCCTCGTCGCGATAGACGATGCGGCCCTGGCAATGGACGATCATCACATCGCCGCGATTTCGAGTTTCCAGACTGAGCTTCAACTTCGACTCCTTTTGCGTTTGCCAGGCAGCCAGACAGCAGGGCTGCGACCATGTTTGCCAAGTCGTACCGGATGATTGCATGCTAGATCTATAGACGCGCCTGGGAGCAGTTCGGAATCATGAAAATTCCATAATATTTACGGATAAGGCGATGATGGGCGCGCAGCGAGGTTGCGCAATTTTTGCGGCCCAGGACATCTTAAGTCTGCCTTACACTGCATCTAAAAGATTTCGCGCATTCAGGTAGAATTTGCTGCCGGCCGATTGCCGGGGAGGAATCATCTTAGTGTCGAAAATCGCAGCCGTGGTTTTGGCGGTTCTATGCCTGACGTTGTTAGCGAGCGTATCGCAAGCGCAAATTCTTCCGCGTGGAAATGTTTACCTCGGAGCTTCCTATGCCGATTCCCGCGATATCACCACGCGGTACCCCTTCAAGGGTTGGGAAGCCTCGATCGAAGCCTTGCCCTTTGTCCGCCATCCCAAGATCGGATTCGTGCTCGACGGGAGCGGTTATTACCGGTCCGGCATTACGGAATATTACTTGTTCTTCGGCCCGCGGGTTTCGGTCACGTATGGAAAGTGGCGTCTTTTTGTGCAGGCGATGGCGGGCGCTCACCGACAGCCGGTAAACGATATCTACCACAATCCCGTCGCCTATGATTTGGGTGGGGGCGCCGACTACAAGCTCTTCTTCCACAACTTATCCTGGCGTTTGCAGGCTGACTACGTTCACTCCCGGCTTTTGAGCGCGGAGCAGAATGACTTCCGCGCGTCAACCGGGATCGTCTGGCGTTTCTGACGTGTAGCCCCGGTGCGTTGGCGCTGACACCTGAGCAGGGGCACATCGGGCACCGGTCAGTGGTGCTCGCTTTCCCTTTCTTCATTCATGAATTTGTCGGACCGGATCCTCAAATCCATTTCCGCAAATCTAGGTGCCTCCTGTTAACCGATTCCTGCCCCCGCGCATCTAAG
>JBAVAV010000795.1:0-3646 GCA_049585895.1 Candidatus Sulfotelmatobacter sp.
CTCGGTCACCTTCGAATCCTCCAGACGGAGCGGTTCGCCGCAAATGGCGCACTTGACTTGCGCGTGGGAATCAGAATCAGACATTGGCATGGCAGGGGGACTCCTCACAATTCCAAACCCACTTGGCAGGATTTTGTTGCGCTGAATACTCTTTCGATGAGTTCGGCGCTCGGCAATTCTAACTCAATGTTGCTGCAATCTCCCTTTGAGATCGCTATCCGAGACTCAGATAATAAAGAATCGCGTCGTCCGAGGGCGCGGCATAATAACGCTCGCGGCGCCCACTCATAGCGAAACCCGCGCTCTCGTACAACGCCCGCGCGGCTCGGTTTGACTCGCGCACTTCGAGATACACCGATTGTGCGCCCGCCGACCGCGCTTGAGACATCAGCTCGTCGACCAGCCTCTTACCCAAACCTTGGCGGCGAGCCGCCTCGTCGACCACCAAATTCTCGATCTCCCACTCCGCACCCAAGCCTTGGGCCACGAGAAATCCTGCGAGCACGATCTTCTGTTCTTTGTCCTGCAGTGAATTCTCACCCGGCGCCTCCTCGATGACCAATGCCATCCGCCGGGTCGCAACCCGGGGATCGCACCTGAACAGATGCAGGTATTGCTCCTCGGACCAGTGAGCAGCGGTCGGGGTCCCGCGCTCAAGCTTTATGATCGCAGGAATGTCGGCGGCATTGGCAGGTCGAATCGGCACAGTTGTTCCCCATCCCTGTTTCATTCCAACGATTCGTGCCAGGAGGTAAGGCTAAAAGCTGCTCTTAGAAAATATCTCCGCATCCAACCGCCGGATGTAGTTAGCTTCCAGTTGATCGGCCGATACGGTGTTGCCGGACTGGATTTTTTGCCACCCGACGCGAGCGATCGCGGCAGCGGAAATCGGCTCGACCGCTTTGACTACCACGCCGGAGACGCGGACCGCTTCTGCCAGCGCGGTGTCAGGCGTGACCACGGTCTCCGTCTTCATCCCAGCCAGGAATTCGTTCTTGCTCAAGATCCGCTCCCGCACCAGTTTCGCGGAATCGCCAGCGACGTCATATTCTCCGCAGTAAATCTCTCCGCGTCCCGCATCCAAGGCAGCCACAACCCTGCCCTGTGACCCGCCCGCAACAGCGACTGCCTCCAGCAGAGATACCGCCGCAATCGGCTTGCCCAGAATCTCGGCCAAAGCTTTAATCGCCGCCAATCCAACCCGCAACCCGGTAAACGATCCCGGACCGGAAGCCACGGCAAACGCGCCGATGTCATTCTTACTGAAACCATGCTTGCCCAACAGCGACGCGATTTGCGGAACCAGTTGCGCCGAGAACGTGCCTCCCGCCAAAGGCACAACTTCGATCACTTCAACTTCACTGCTCGCGGATTCCAGCTCACCTCGCGCCAAGGCGATGCTGCCGTGCTTGCCTGAGGTGTCGGCCGCCAGAAGAAGCATCTAGAAAGAAGAGAAGAAGAAATAACGCTTCTGCCTGTCCGTGAGCATTCGTGAAAATCCGTAGCCAGGGTCTCGCTGTTGCTTATCCCTGCGCCAGCTCCAGCAGCACGCCGCCTGTGCTCGACGGATGCACGAAAACATACTGGTGCCCGCCTGCGCCGGTCTTGATTTCGTCGGAAACCAGCCGCACGCCATCTTTTTTCAGACCGGCGACGGCCCTATGCAAGTCCGGCACGCGCAGGCAAACATGGTGCAGACCCTCGCCGCGTTTGGCGATGAACCTGGCGATGGTGGAGTTCTCCGAAGTCGCCTCCAGCAACTCCAACCGGCTCTCGCCCACCGGAACCATCACCAGCCGCACCTGCTCCTGCTCCACAGTTTCTTCCGGGGAAACGCTCAGACCCAGTTTTTCGTAGATGGCTTTGGCCGCCGCCAGCGACTTAACCGCGATGCCGAGATGATCAATCTTGTACATGAAAACCGGCCTTGAAACCTGCCGAGGATCTTTCGTCTACCGCGTCATGCGGTTCACGGCGTCCTTGAGTAACTGAAGGTCAGAATTCTCCGCGACCCTGACCACATAGAAAGCACCGAGCGCGATGATTGCGATTGTGAAACTCGCTTTGACCCCGGGCCATCCGCCTTTGCGATATGCCGTTCTCAGGTAGAGAAAGAAAGCTCCTACAAATGCCCCTACCAGAGAAAGCATCAGTCCGAGTCCCAGCCAGTCCACGAGGATCATGAAGCCCTACCCGATTGCCCCGCGCGTATTCTCCACGATCTCCTCAACCAGTGTATACGGATCGCGCCTGTGCTCGGCCACCTCGGCGGCATAGCGCGCCAGGGTGCCCTCATCCATCTGCTGTCGCACTCTTTCGAGCATGGCGTCGCGCAGCATTTCGACCAACCGCTCTTGCCAGTTCTCTACGCTCCTTTTCAGCGACCGGTTTTCCTGCTTCAGGTACGCCTCAAACTCGGAGATCGCCGCTGCTAGTTCCTGCACACCGGTCCCCTCGCTGGCTACGGTCTTCACGATCGGAGGAATCCAGTCATCGTGCCGCCCTGCCAGAGATTGCAATGCGCGAATCTCGCGCTCGACCCGCTCCGCCCCATTATGATCGCTCTTGTTGATTACAAAGATGTCCGCAATCTCCATGATGCCGGCCTTAATCGACTGCACATCGTCGCCCATGCCCGGCACGAGAATCACAACCGTGACATCGGCCAGCCGGACGATATCAACTTCATCCTGTCCGACCCCGACGGTCTCGATCAGAATCAGGTCGCGTCCGGAGGCGTCGAGTACCGTGGCCACATCGGCCGTGGTGCGCGCCAATCCGCCCAGGGAACCGCGGGTCGCCATGCTTCGAATGTAGATGCCGGGATCAGAAAAATGTTCCTGCATGCGGATGCGGTCGCCCAAGATCGCTCCGCTGGTGTAAGGACTGGTGGGATCGACCGCGACGATTCCCAGCGTCCGATTCTCTTTCCGGTAAAGCCGCGCCAGTTGGTCGACCAGCGTACTTTTCCCCGCCCCCGGCGGCCCCGTCAGCCCGATGACACGCGCGCGCCCGCTGTGCGGAAACAACGCCTTCAGCAGATCGGACCATCCCGGAGAGTGATTCTCCACCGCGGAGATCGCGCGAGCCAATGCGCGTACATCTCCCGTGCGTAACTGCTCAATCCATGTCTGGATGTGGGGGTTCAAACAGCCAGTGTAAAGCAGCGGGGGGACAAACTGAAACTTCCGTCGGCTGAGACGACTTGGTATTCAGTCAGTATCTGACGACGCCGCAGCCCGGACAGGACCATTTTGTCCCGCCAAGCAGAGGCGTACAGCAGAACGGGCAAAGCGCATCCGTCGCAGGTGGGATGGTTGCCAACATCTCGCGCAGAGAAATATCCTTCGGCGTACGCAGCAAATGAGTCAACAGCAGTACAGCACCAACTGTCGCGCCGATGCGAATAGCCCAAGTAACCGGCGCGTCTTCTTGCGTGGCAGGCGCAACCCAGAAAAGTACCGAAACTAATATCAGAATAAACAGGCCAGTCCACTTAAACGACCGGCGGGTCCGGGGACTGGTATGCGGCTCTCTGCCACAGGTTGTGCACTGCCAATGTTTCCAATAACCGACCGGCAAGATTGGAATCCAGAAAATGTGCCCTACATCGAAGGTCCGGATCGCTACCGCCTGGCGCGCTTGT
>JBAVAV010000796.1:0-2466 GCA_049585895.1 Candidatus Sulfotelmatobacter sp.
CGATTAGCTGGTACGGCTCTTCAATACTTCGACAGCTTTCTTTAATTGATCGTCCTGCGTGTTTTTAGGCTTGGCTTCCCGTTCCGGGGTAGACGGCTGTTCTTCCTCATCGTCGGGAACCGTATTGTCCTCTTCATCGGCGACCACAACGTTCGGCGTCACCGCGACTTCCTGAATCGCTTTTCCGCTGGGCGAATAGTACTTGGCCACGGAGAGAATCAAGGCTCCGCCATCGGGGAGATCGATGGTCTTCTGCACCGACCCGTCGCCAAAAGTCTTGTTCCCCACCACATCGCCGCGAGCATTTTCGAGGACTGCGGCCGCAATGATCTCTGCCGCGCCTGCCGTGCCACGGTTCACGAGCACAGCAATGGGAAGCGTAGTCACGCACTTTGCAGGATCTGCGTTGAACGCCTGTCGCGGGTATTTCTGCCCTTGCAGATAAGTAATCGTGCCGTGATTCAGGAAAAGATTGGCGGCGGCCACGCCCTCGGCTTCGTCTCCGTCGGAATCGTTGCGCAAGTCAAGTACCAGCTTCTTCGCTCCGGATTTTTCGAGAGACTTGATTTTTCCGGCGATCTCCTGTGCCTTTCCCTTAGTGAGGGCTTCAGGCTTGAGGTAGCCGATGCCGTCTTCGAGCATCTTGTCTGCGGCCGGCGGAATGGTAACGATGTCGCGGGTGATTACGATCTTCTGCGGCTCCGCTTTGCGGGCGCGCACTACTGAGACCGCGACCGTCGAACCGGGGGTCCCGGACAGAGCATTGTGAATTTCCGGCAGGGACATGTCCCGCGTGCTCTGGCCCTCGATTGACTCGAAAATATCAGTGGATTCGATGCCGGCCTTCTCGGCTGGCGATCCCGGCAAAACCGACACCACTGCGGCGTAGCCAAAGCGCTTGGAGACCGTGGCTCCAGTTTCTCCTCTGGCCTCCGCCTTGTGAGCTTTATAGGCCTTATAAGCGTCGGCCGTGAGATAGCTGGAATTTGAATCGAGCGATTCCAGCAGGCCGTGCAAGGCTCCGGCGGTCACCCTGGGAATGTTGGGGTCTTCCACGTATTCACCGCGGACGCGCTCGAGCACCTCGCTGTAAACCTGCAATTGACGGTAGGCGCCATCGCCCGAGGAGGCGTGCACGCCCCCCAGCGAGCCGGCCACGACGAAGAGCAACACGGCAAAAGACAGAACGAGAATCGCTGCTTTGGTTTTCATTGACATCAGAGTTTTCGTTTCAGAGTTGTCGTTTCCTGGAAGGGATCACTTCCGGAGGAACTTCAATCATTATATCCCTACTAGATGCTGCTTTTCGTCCTCCGGCTGCTCAGCTTGCGCCTCTTCGGTAACCGCTCCAGCCTTACGAGTTTAAGCCGGACAGGCCGCAGTTCCGTTATCCGATTTGATTATGCCGGAGGCCGGAAATTGAGGGTCAGCACTGTCTGTGCCGGGGCGGCGCGACCGTTCAACAGGTAGGGTCTAAAACGCCACTGCCGGACGGCGTCGATGGCAGCGCGGGCAAACACGAGCGACCCCTGCAGGAACTTCGCGTCCCGCACTGTGCCGTCGGCACCGATGAGAACCTGCAACACGACGCTACCTTGTTGCCGCTTGCTTTTTGCGGCTTCGGGGTAAACGGGATCAGCCTGCTGCAACAGGAGGCTGCGTGCCGCGGCCTCGGGCAAGTCAACCGGCTGAATCGACGGCAGGGCAGCCTCAGCTGGCTTCGTGCCGCTGGCGTCCGGCGTCAGAGATGCCATCTGGGATTTCAGGCTGGAGGGAATCGCCGCGTTGCTTACGGCGGAAGACGGGTGCGGCTGTGGCCGCGCTGGCTCAGCCGGAGCGGATGAAGTGGTTGAGGAAGGTCGGGGTAAAGGGTCTGCCGCCGGTGGCGCGCCAGGATTCTGGCTGGTCTGCTCGGTGACCTGCGATTGCCCAGTCTTGCCCGGGTCGGAGGTAGCGTTGTCACCGGGAGCAGGTGTTGACTGGGCCTGTGCGCCATTTGTCGCGGAACCGTTCGCCGGCTTTGCCGTTGGATCGACAACTGGCAGGACACGAATCTGAGAAGAGTCGCCGGTTGCGTCGGGGATATTCCTGGCGACCGGAAGCTTGTACTCGTCCCCCGCCTGGCCGAAGGTCTCATGCTGGGCCGGCGCCTGCGGTGGAGACACGGTCTGCGGGTTCAGCCAGCTTCTTCCCGCATGGACGATCGAAGCGTAGAGCTGGCCGACACCTTGTTGGACAACAGGGATTTTGAGTCCGGCAAGGATGATCACGGCGGCGAGAGCTCCGAGCACGAGCAGCCGGCGCATCGGATTCGGAGACTGGGGCGCCTCCGGCTCTGGAGCCTTTGGTGATTCTCCCGCCAGGTATGCGAAAAGCTCAGCCTCCGCCTTGGTTTCGGGAGCTGTGTCCTCTGCCGGTGCGCGTGCCGACGTGTCACTTTCTACCGTGGGTGCCACAGGCGAAGAG
>JBAVAV010000797.1:0-2852 GCA_049585895.1 Candidatus Sulfotelmatobacter sp.
CGGACCGCGTGGAAGAATGGCTGGGACAGGGGAAATATCGCGACCCACAGGAGTTCGTGGAGTCGATTCCGTTCACCGAAACCCGCGAGTACGTGCAGGCCATTCTGCGCAATGCGAATGTGTACAAGCAGTTGTATGGGACACCGTAGGGTTACAAGAGTCGTGGAAATTGCGTCGCCAGCCAATTTTTCCCGGATCGAAGCCAGCCAGTTAAGCCACCGGCTCGTCCCTCGGGCCGGATCTCGCGAAAAGGATCTCCAGCACCAGCAATCCCGCCCCCACCACAATCGCGCTATCGGCCAAATTGAACACCGGCCATTGGTACCGCTTCACATAGAACAGCAGGAAATCGACCACGCGTCCGCTGATCACCCGGTCCCACAGGTTACCCAAAGCCCCGCCCATGATCAGCGATAGCCCAATGCCCGTCGCCGCATGCGCATGGTTATTCTTCCAGAGCAGCGCTGCGACAACGACAAGCGCGATCACCGAAAACGCAATCAGCATCGCGGTTTTCCACGGGGCGGGCGAGTCGGCGAACAGGCTAAAGGCCGCGCCCGTGTTTTCTGTGTGGGTGAGGCGGAAGAAGCCAGGAATGATTTGGATATGAGCGTAGAGGGCTATGCGATGGGCCGCGGCGTGCTTGGTCCAACGATCGAGGACAACGACGATGAGAGCGATGAAGAGATGCAGCGTGCGCGCGGAGTTCCTGCTCATCCTGAGTCTGTGCCTGCAACCATCTTAACGGGAAAAGTAAAGATTCGCGGGTTGGTCTCAGGTATCCGCGCGTCCAATCGACGAATCAAGCTCCCGGGTCCGTCAATTTGACTTAGTCTGAGCTCCCGGTTGCAAGGACGTGATGTCGATCTCTTTCCACCCGCTACCCTTCCTGACCTCTGCTTTCTTAACAGAAATGACGCCATTGTAGTCGATGCCGGTGACGCGCAATTCCTGCCCCACATACGGCGCAAGCAACAAAGACGGGGCATCCAATATGTGAAACTGCTTTTCTTTGGTTAATAAACCTGCCGGCTTCCCCTGTTTCAGGCATCCGGTGCCGCATTGCTTGACTCCGTCCATTTCATTTCCGGTTGCGGAATTGTCCGCAAGGTAACAACTTGCCGAGACCAGAGTGCCCTCAAGCGTAACCTTGTCCTCCGACGCATACAGGCAACTCACTCCAACAGCAAATGCCGCCAGAACCAGCAGTCGCGTTCTCACCATCAGATTTCCCTCATTTCTTTCAATCGGAATATCCACTCCTTGGCTTATAGCTTAAATGGGTGGACGTCGTAAAGAGTTTGGACCTTGATCGCCCGGGCCGATCAGGCGCAGCCAGGCGTTCGGGAATGATGGTTAACTTTCTCCGGACTCAAGACACTTTTTGTTTGGCCGGGAGCGTGCCGCCGTTTATTCTGGAACGGCTCCAAGCGTCACCTGCTTTGATTTCTATGCCGGCGAATTATGCGCATGACTCTGCTGAAGCGCTGGAAGATCCGGGTCCTGCTGTTCTTTGCCGTGGTGGGACCGGGATTCATTACCGCGAACGTCGACAATGATGCCGGCGGCATCCTGACCTACTCGTCCGCCGGGGCGCAATTCGGACATCTTCTGCTGTGGACCATGATCCCGATCACACTGGCGCTGATCGTGGTGCAGGAAATGTGTGCCCGCATGGGCGCCGTTACCGGCAAGGGATTGAGCGACCTGATCCGCGAGGAATTCGGGTTTCGCATCACCTTCTTCATGATGCTTGGAATTTTGATCACCAACTTCGGCAATGTGGTTACTGAATTTATTGGCATCGCCACCAGCCTCGAATTGTTCGGGCTCTCCCGGTTTTTCACCGTGCCGGTGTGCGCTGTCATTGTCTGGCTGATCGTGGTCAAAGGACAGTATAAGAGCGTCGAAAAAGTTTTCCTGGCGGCGTCATTTTTCTATGTCACCTACATCGTTGCGGGGGTATTGGCCAAACCGGCGTGGATTCAGGCGTCCATCGCGACTATCAAGCCGCCTGCCCTGGCGGCTTTCCGAGACCAGGCTTATCTCTTTATGGTCATCGGCGTGGTCGGAACCACAATTGCGCCGTGGATGCAGTTCTATCTCCAGTCGTCGATCGTGGAAAAGGGAGTCACCAAGCGGGGATATAAGGCCTCGCGGCTCGACGTGGTTACGGGCTGCATCTTTACCGATGTCGTTGCATGGTTCATTATTGTCGCCTGCGCCGCGACCTTGTATGTGCACGGCTTTCGCGACATTAAGTACGCCGCCGACGCGGCCCAGGCGCTCAAGCCTCTAGCCGGCCAGTATGCCTATATGCTCTTTGCCGTGGGTTTGTTCAACGCGTCGTTATTCGCAGCCTCGATTCTTCCGCTCTCGACGGCGTATACCGTTTGCGAAGGAGTGGGGTTCGAATCCGGGGTGGGGCTGAAGTTCAGCGAAGCGCCGGCCTTCTACTGGCTTTATACCCTGCTGATCGTCGCAGGGGGGGCAGTAGTGCTCATTCCCGGACTCCCTCTGATCAAAATCGCGGTGTTGTCCCAGGTGGTGAACGGAGTGGTGCTGCCGTTTGTGCTGATCTTCATGCTGCTGCTGATTAACAAGAAAGAGTTGATGGGCAGTTACGTGAATACTCGGCTGTTCAATATTGTTGCCTGGGCGACCACGGTTGTGATGATCGTCCTCTCCCTGGCGTGGTTCTGGACCCTGAGGTCGGGATAGGAATTTCGGGTTCCGGCTTCGGCGCTTCTGAGCTTGGGTTAGGTTGAGGCCCGGCAGCCTCTTATAGCAGCTTTCCCGCGGCCAAATCTTTCACCAGCGAAGCGTCTGCCTCGAGAAAGTCGTAAGCCGGC
>JBAVAV010000798.1:0-6073 GCA_049585895.1 Candidatus Sulfotelmatobacter sp.
GTTAGAGGGGATGGTAGAAAGTAAAAAGAGCACGGCCGGGATGAACGGAGTGAACAACCCGAGGGGCCGCAAGCCTTTTGGAGTGAGAGGAAAGAGAACCATGCCTCCCCCGATTATCACCCTGAAGAGGAACGATTCGCCAGTGGAGGATGGTGTCCCGCCGATGAGAACAAGCCGATCCACAAAGTGGCTGCGCTTGTAGTATGCTGTTGCCGCATCTTCACGAACTCATCCTCATGAGATTCAAAGCCATTGCTGGTATTGCTTTGTCATTCGCACTGCCGGGAGCAGCTATTGCCCAGTCTTCACTGTCGACGCCTGCGAATACGGCCGCGTATTCGGTGCAAGGACAATCGCCTGCATACTCCGCGCAGGCAGGCGGGCCGGTTTCCTACGCATCGGTGACGCAGCTTAACGCTTTGCTGGCGCAACTCGCCGCGACTTCGAAATCCGCGCAGGCGGATTTGACCAAGCTGCGCATCGAGCGCTGGAAGACAGATGGGTCGTCCAAGAAGCAGGCGCTGGGCAATATTGATTCGATACAGCGCAATCTCCAGAATGCGCTGCCCGAGATCATGGAACAACTGCGCAATGCGCCTGAGGATTTGCCGGTGACCTTCAAGCTATATCGCAATCTGGACGCGCTCTACGACGTCCTGGGCAGCGTGGTGGAATCGGCGGGAGCGTTTGGATCGAAGGATGATTTTCAGGGACTGTCAAATGATCTGAGCGCATTCGAGGGCACGCGCAAGCAGTTTGCGGAACGAATGGAAACGCTGGCGGCGTCGAAAGAGCAGGAGCTTACGCGGCTGCGCGCCGAGTTGAAGACGGCGCAAGCGGCCATCCCGGCCGTGCCTCCGAAGAAGATAGTCGTCGACGACACTGAGCCGCCGAAGAAACCGGCGGTCAAGAAGAAGCCGGCGGCCAAGCCGGCGACGCCAGCTTCCGGAACGAAGCCAGCGAACGGGACGACGCAGAGTCCGCAACCGCCGACGAAACCGCAGTAGGCGGCGGCAGGCCTCAGCCGTACCAAGTCCCTCGCGTTCAATCCCGAGGTCTGGGGTCTAGCGTCTGAGGTCCGACGCCTAAGGTCTAAGGTCCGGCTCTGAATCTGTTACTCTTCCCATCGCATCCACAAAGCCCATGAGCTTTCACGGCAGCATTCCCGCGGCTATCTTTGGCGTCCTCATCATCTGGGTAGTGCTACTCGACGCGTTTGAGACGGTGGTGCTGCCGCGGCGTGTGACACGCCACTTCCGGCTGACGGCATGGTTCTACCGCCGCACCTGGATTCCCTGGAAGCAGATTGCCGGCTACATCCGGACGTCTTCGCGGCAACAAAGTTTTCTGGGATACTTCGGGCCGCTGTCGCTGATCATGCTGCTCGCATTCTGGGCCGCAAGCCTGATCTTCGGCTTTGCCCTCCTGCAATATGGGATCGGCGGGCACGAACAACTGGGCAACGAACCGATCACGTTTGGGAGGATCATCTATCACAGCGGCGAGACGTTCTTCACTCTCGGCTATGGCGACATTGTTCCCACGTCGAGTCTGGCGCGCTTCCTTTCCGTGCTCGAAGCCGGCATGGGCTTCGCGTTTCTCGGCGTGGTTATTGGTTACCTCCCTGTCGTGTATGCGTCGTTTTCCCGGCGAGAGATTCAGATCTCCATGCTCGACGCACGAGCGGGATCGCCACCCACCGCTGCCGAACTACTGGTGCGGCTGGCGGGGACTTCCGAGAATCCGGCAATCGATCAGACCGTTCTCGATGGAGTTTTACGCGACTGGGAACGCTGGGCGGGAGAGTTGCTGGAGAGCCACATTTCTTACCCGGTGTTGAGTTTCTTTCGTTCGCAACACAGCAATCAGTCATGGCTGGGAGCGCTGATGACCATGCTGGATGTGACATCGCTGGTAATTACCGGCATCGAAGGTATTCATCCCGGGCAAGCCAGGCTGACCTTTGCCATGGCGCGCCATGCGGCCGTGGATCTGGCGCAGGTGGTAAATGCGCGCCACGATCCGCAGGCAGCGGAACGTCTGACAGATGCCGGTTTCGATTCACTGCGAGATACCCTCGGGGCTGCGGGGTTGAAATTGCGAAATACGGACGAAGCTCGCCAGAAGCTCGCCAGCCTGCGGTCGATGTATGAACCCTACGTGCATTCGACGGCGCGAAGACTGATGGTTGCGCTGCCGCCGTGGCGGCATCCGGCCAAGACACGCGACAACTGGCAGGCCGGCCCGTGGGACCGGATGATCCAGGCCAAGGGACTGGCTGTGCTGGGGCAGAAGCCCGCGCCTCCGCCGCAGGCCGTTGAGGACCATTTCTAAGGGTTAACAGTGTGTGGAGATGCTGGCCGCTAAATCTAGCAACTTTCTCTTACCAATGTCGCTACGAAGCCGGGGTCCAGAAGCGCTAGATACGCAAAACTTCATTCCAGCCACTGCGTGCTAACATCTTTTTTCCGGTTTTCATTGAATGAAGTCTATAGGCGAGAACGTGGTGCGCATTGAGGCGGAGGCGTTGCGCTCGCTGGCCGACCGCATCGCCGGGCCCATGGCAGCGGCATTTCAGCGGGCCGTGGATTTGATGTTTTCCTGCGCCGGGCGCGTGGTTGTGACGGGCATGGGCAAGAGCGGGTTGATCGCGCGCAAGATCGCGGCCACTTTGAGTTCGACGGGTACGCCGGCTTTGTATTTGCATCCGGTGGAGGCCTTGCATGGCGATTTGGGGATGGTGGTACGCGGGGATGTGGTGCTGGCGCTCTCGGCTTCCGGTCAGACCGAGGAAATTCTTGCATTGCTGGCGACGATCAAGCGTCTTCAGGTGCCGCTGATTGCGATGACGGGGGAGGAGATCTCTAAGAAATCCACGGGCGAGGGCGGCCGCGCCGCAGAGGCATCGACTCTGGCGACCGCTGCTGATGTGGCACTCGATTGTTCGATTGCGCAGGAGGCTTGCTCCCTGGGCTTGGCGCCTACGGCTTCGACGACGACAATGCTGGCGTTGGGCGACGCGCTGGCGGTTACGCTCAGCGAGAAGCGCGGATTCAAGGAAGAAGACTTTGCCAACCTGCATCCCGGCGGGAAACTGGGCAAGCGGCTGGCGCGGGTTGAATCGCTGATGCACTCGGGAGACGCGCTACCGCGGGTTACTTCGCAGACGAAGATGCCGGACGTAATCTATGAGATGTCGCGGAAGAAGCTGGGCGTGACGGCGGTGGTGGATGGCGAAAAGCTCTTGGGCATCATCAGCGATGGAGATTTACGCCGGCTGCTGGAGAAGCGCGGAAAAGACGTCCTCGATCTGACGGCAGGCGAGTGCATGACGAAAAATCCGAAGACGATTGCGGCTGGGGAATTCGCCGCGACCGCGTTGGCTATGATGGAAGAGAAGAAGATCACCTCCTTGATGGTGGTGAATGGAAGCGGAAAGCTGGAAGGGATTGTGCATCTGCACGATCTGTGGAGCACAGAGCTGGTGTAGCGCCGGCGTCCCGCCGGCTGTCGCGCGGGCGTCTCGCCCGCGCAGCAGGGCAGACAACGCTCCTTCGGCAAGCTCAGACCGCTCCTCCCCGACAGCCGCCGAGACGGCGGCGCTACAATGCTTGCATGTATCACTACGATCCCAATACCGCGCTGGAAGAATTGACCGAAGACGCAACCCTGCCAAACCCAGTACATGTGCGTGACATGATTCTGCGCAAACATCCCTCGGTGGACAAGTCACTGGAGCTGAACCGGATGTTTGTGGAATATCAGAAGTCTTTCGGCGAGGCGCAGAAGCTGGGGAAAGAGATTCTGAAGCAGTTGGCGGGGTAGGCGAAGCTAAAGCGGGACCTGATCCAACGCCACTATGAATTGAATGCCTTCGACGCGTTTCCCTTGCAGACGATGGTCGTTGGTTACGAACAGATCGACTCCGGCTTCGCTGGCACAAGCGAGCTGAACCGCATCCGGACCTTTAATCGACGTTGTACTCCGAATTGCGGCGTACCGCCGTGACACTTTCAGATCGAAGGGAACGATCACGGCAGTACTGCTCAGAATCTGTTCGTATCGATGGCAAAGCGAGTCGTCCCCAAGAGAAGTCGGTTTAACAAGGATTTCTCCCACCGTCAGCGTAGAAGTGAAAAGCTGGTCCCTGCGTTCCAGCATCTTCTTCCA
Organism: Candidatus Sulfotelmatobacter sp.; assembly: GCA_049585895.1. GTDB lineage: Bacteria > Acidobacteriota > Terriglobia > Terriglobales > Acidobacteriaceae > Sulfotelmatobacter. Next base: position 4,171 of record JBAVAV010000798.1, read on the forward strand.
CAAGTCTTCGACCAATTGCGCGAATTCCGGATTGTTCTCGAACAGGTAAATGAAGAGGTTGCTGTCCCAGAAGATCCGGCTCATTCCCAACCTTCGCGCAGACGGCGGATGTATTCATCAGCATGTTCGTCTGCCCAGATGTGTTGGCCGGAGCCGCGCAAGGCCAGCAGAGGATCGTTCTTGATTCGTTCTTCTATGTTGTCCCGGTTCCATCCGCGATACCAATCCAGCACTCCTCTGAACCAGTTTTCCGGCAAGTCGTTGACCCGTGGCATCGACTTTCCCCCTTCACGCTCGGGGTGACACGGATCGCCGGGACGAAAAAGCCGGCGGCGCCCGGGAGACGTTTCGAAAAGCATCTTGTAGCGCGCCGGACTCGGTGGACGATTGGCAACGCAGTGTTGGATGACGTGAACGTAAAACCCGGGGCGGATGGGGCCCAAGAATCGTAGTTCCTTCGTTGTCCTTGCGAACTCCATGACTTCCTCAACTGTGAAGTCCAAACTCTCGGGCTGGCGTTGGTGAAGCATTGCGACCGCAAGCCAAACTTCATCAGCGACTTTTATTGCCAGCCTAGTGACTGTCGTCATTGACTCCTCACCTTGGGCGTTCTGCCGAAACCCGTACCCTTTCTGCCTCCCAGACATTGGATACATCGACACAATGTATAATAGTATATACAATCCAAGTTTGACAAGGGTGCCAGAATGCATCGCTGCAGGTCATCTGCCTGCTAGAAAGTCGATCAGATCTTCGCGGGCAAATCCTGCCTCTCTCAACAACGACATCAAAGTGCCTTTGGGAAGATCGCGATTGTGACTCGGAACCACCGCGCGGCTGCGGGATGCGGGATGGTAAAAGATGAGGTGGCTGCCCGACGTGTGATCTAGAACGAAACCGTTCTGCTCCAGAAAACGGACGACTTGACGCGGTTTGACGGCGGGCAGTTTGGGCATACCACCCTTATATCAATTGAAAAACCTATAAAACCAGCAGTAACAGTAGGCCACCGAAGAAAGTGGAAAACTTCCCGAACGTAGTGTCGTTTCACCGAATTTGCTTGATCTAGCGCGAGTATTCCAAATCCAGAGAGGCCACTAGCGTGTTGTCATCGGTTGGAATGGGATCTTTGTGCTTGCGCAAGCTGGCGATGTAACCAGAAATGGCGTCCTTGGCCATATCCCGAGCCTCGTCGACGGTGCGGCCGTAAGTGACGCAGCCCGGCAGAGCCGGAACGAGCGCGGTGTAGCCACCTTCTGGTTCCGGTCGCAGCATGATGTTGTAGCGATAACGCGCTTTAGCCATGAGACTGCAATCATTCTAGCAGGGGCCGGAATCCAGTCAAAGAAATCCGCTGCTACAATAATAGATTCCCCGAAGGAATCCGCGAGCGCCCTTCACTCGGTACTCGCAACTCGGTACTCGGCACTCAAACTCAATGCATCGTTGGTCCCAACTCTTTATTCCCACCCTGCGCGAGGCCCCCGCGGACGCCGAAGTCGCCAGCCACAAGTTTCTGGTGCGGGCGGGCTATATTCGGCAACTCATGGCCGGCGTCTACTCGTACTTGTTTCTGGGCAACCGGTCGTTCAACAAGATCATGGCTATCGTCCGCGAGGAGATGGACCGGATTGGACAGGAGTTTTTTCTGCCGGCGCTGCATCCGCGGGAGATTTGGGAGGCCAGCGGGCGCTGGGCGCTGATGGGCGACAACCTGTTTCGTCTGAAAGACCGCAAGGGCGCCGACATGTGCCTAGGCATGACCGAGGAAGAAGTCATGACCGAGATGGCGCGCAAGGAACTGCGCAGTTACAAGCAGTTGCCGCAGATCTGGTATCAGATTGCGCCCAAGTTTCGCGACGAGCCGCGGCCGAAGTCCGGCTTGCTGCGGGTGCGGCAATTC
>JBAVAV010000799.1:0-9969 GCA_049585895.1 Candidatus Sulfotelmatobacter sp.
GCTCACATTCTTCAAACCAACCGCGGCGCAGATATCGCCCGCCAGAATTTCGCTGATCTCTTCGCGCTTATTGGCGTGCATCTTCAGCAGGCGCCCAATGCGCTCCGTCCTCTGGGTGCGGACGTTGACGACAGAATCTCCAGTCTTAAGCGCGCCAGAGTACACGCGAATAAACGTCAGTTGGCCGACAAACGGATCGGCCATGATTTTGAACGCCAGAGCCGAGAACGGCTCGCTGTCCGCAGCTTTGCGGGTAATCGCTTCGCCGTTGTCCGGATTTGTGCCCCTGGTTTCTCCTACATCGAGCGGCGAAGGCAGATAGTCCACCACGGCATCGAGCAGCGGCTGCACGCCCTTGTTCTTGAAGGCCGTGCCGACCACGACGGGGAACACCTTCAGCGCGATGGTTGACTTGCGCAGCGACGACCGCAGTTCTTCGGCGGTAATCTCTTCGCCTTCCAGAAACTTGTGCAGGATCTCGTCGTCGTTTTCGGCGATGGTCTCGACCAGTTGCGTGTGGAACGCTTCCGCCTTCTTCTTCAATTCGGCGGGAATTTCCTCGGTGAGGTACTCGGCGCCCATGGTGTCGTCCTGCCAGACGATCGCTTTCATGCCGATAAGATCAATCACGCCTTTGAACTTGTCTTCCTGGCCGATGGGAATCTGAATGGCGACGGGCTTGGCGCTGAGGCGCTTGCGGATGGTATCGATGGCGTGCTCGAAATCCGCGCCCATCTTGTCGATTTTGTTGATGAAGCAAATGCGCGGGACGCCGTACTTGTCAGCCTGGCGCCAGACTTTTTCCGACTGCGGCTGCACGCCGTGGACGGCGTCAAACACGGCCACAGCTCCATCGAGCACGCGCAGCGAGCGCTCCACTTCTGCCGTGAAATCCACGTGGCCCGGCGTATCGATAATGTTGATGCGAATGTCGCGCCAGGTGCAGGTCGTGGCCGCGGAGGTAATGGTGATGCCGCGCTCCTGCTCCTGCTCCATCCAATCCATCGTTGCCGTGCCTTCGTGCACCTCTCCGATGCGATGCGTCTTTCCCGTATAGAACAGGATGCGCTCGGTCGTAGTGGTCTTGCCGGCATCGATGTGGGCCATGATGCCGATGTTTCTACACCGTTCTAATGGGACTGTTCTGGGCACGGACTCTAACTCTTTCCAGGGCTCCGACTGCTGATTAAAAATTTTGCGATTAAGTGATCGGGTGATTTGGCGATTGAACACCAAAAAATCGCTCAATGATCCGATCGCTCAATGACTCAATGATTCATTACCACCGGTAGTGCGCGAAGGCCTTGTTGGCCTCAGCCATGCGGTGGACGTCTTCCTTTTTCTTGATCGCCGCGCCTTTGCCATTGGCGGCATCCAGCAACTCGTTGCTCAACTTGTCGACCATTCCTTTTTCACCGCGGCCGCGGGCGTAAGTGATCAGCCAGCGAATCCCCAGCGAGGTGCGGCGGTCGGCATTCACCTCGACCGGCACCTGATAATTGGCGCCGCCCACGCGGCGGGTTTTCACTTCGAGCAGAGGCTTGGCATTTTCGACGGCCTTCTTGAACAGCTTCAGGGCCTCATCGCCGCCCTTTGATTCCAGGCGCGTCAAAGCTTCATAGAAGATGCCTTCGGCGGTGCTGCGCTTGCCCTGCCACATCATCGAATTGATAAACTTCGTCACCAGGTCCGAGCCGTAGACGGCATCGGCTGGGACGGTCCGCTTGGCAATATGTCCTTTGCGTGGCATTCAGCTTCTGGCTCCTATAGCTCTTAGCTCGAACTTGCCGGGTTCGCACTTCCTGCTCACCCATTACTTCACTTCATCGATATCCGAGATCCTTCACTCCGCCTGAAAAACGGCTCCGTTCAGGATGACAACCCTATATAATGGCCGACGGCCCTAGCCCTTCTTCGCGCGCTTGGCTCCGTACTTCGAGCGGCCCTGTTGACGGCCAGCGACGCCCACGGCATCGAGCGTGCCCCGAATCACGTGATAGCGCACGCCGGGCAGATCCTTCACGCGGCCGCCGCGAATCAGCACAATCGAATGCTCCTGCAGATTGTGGCCGACGCCAGGAATGTAGGTTGTGACCTCGATTCCATTCGTCAGACGCACGCGGGCTACCTTGCGCAGCGCCGAGTTCGGCTTCTTGGGCGTCTGCGTGTATACGCGAGTGCACACCCCGCGCTTCTGCGGGCACCCTTGCAGCGCCGGACTAGCCGTCTTGTAACGCGGCCGCTTGCGGCCGGTACGCACCAATTGATTGAAAGTAGGCACTCTTTTGCCGCTCCCTGCCGCGCGCCATCAGAGACCCTCGCGGGCCCATCCGCGCGCAGCGCAAAATCGACTTCCCCCGGCGATGCCGCACCGTCCGGGATGACTGGCACAGGGCCAGCCATACTTCTCACCCGCGCACAAATGCCGGAGAGATTCTGGATTCCCGATTAAGATTTACGCTGCCGACGGTGACGCCCGGCCAAATTCCGGAGGCGCTCCGTTTCGTCAGTCTGTCCTGCATATCCTTCCACGGACCGCCAGCGCGCCATAGTCCACCAGGGCGCTCCGGAAGCCTTTGCGGTAGGGCAGAAGGCCGCGCAGGAACGTTTCAGCGAGGAAAGTTTCCGGACCGCTTTCTCATCCGGAAACGCATTTCACAAAAGCTCCGTCGTCAGTCACGCACACAACTTCGCGGACTCACGGCGTACAGCAAGCCTGGATTAACTCGCGGAACCTTTCAAATATAGCAAGCCGGCGGAAACATCGTCAACCCATGTTTTCGCATCCCACAAACGAAACCGCAAATGATCCCGATGAGTTATCTCGGGGCTGGGGCACTTAGGGGTCTGGTGGCTTGCTGAATCCGCCTCCAGCCTCTACACTACAGGTTTTCCAATCAAGTGGAATGGCTCGTCTTGCGGCGCGAAACGGCGGGGAGAGGTGAGGGTGCATGCAAAGGTTGCATTCCGGTCAGGTTCTGTGGTTCGTTGTGGCGGCGGTCCTGTTCCTTGGAGGTTGTGGTGGAAGCAAGCCCCCGGGGGCGTCGCCTTTTCCTGCAAAAATCACCTTGAATCCGGCCACTAGCACTTCTCTGCAGCAGGGAAGCATCATCACTTTCACCGGCTCTGCCCAAAACGCTTCCGGCTCAAATATATCGCCCGCATTCGTCTTTGCCTCCGATAACCCCAGCGTTTTGACCTTGTCACCCACCGGCTTGGCATGCGCGGGCACATGGAACGCGCCACTCTATACCATTTGCACCCCCGCTGGCGTCGGCGTAGCCAATGTGACGGCTTCAGCGCTGGGAGAAACCAGTCCGCCCACCGTGGTGTTCGTTCACCGGCCAATCGACAATATTCAGATCAGCGTGGTTCAGCAGTTAAATTCGCCGCCGCCAGCCTGCCCCTCACAAGTAGCGCTTCCGGCAGCGTGCCACCAAATCCAGTTCACCGTGCGCTCATGCCTTTCGCAAAATCAGATTCAAACCTTTCAGGCCCAAGCCTTCAGTCAGGGAAGTGACATCACGGACTCAGTTGGCCCATTTACGTGGACGGAAGCAAATCCCAGCGTTGTCACACTTACTCCGACGCTAGACTTGACCATGAACCTCACCACCAACCAAGCCACTGCGACTCCGAACGTTCCCGGGGAAACCCAAGTCTTTGCCACCGCTTCTGGAGTTTCCAGCCAGCCCTACGCCTTCGAAACTTGCCCCGTGCAGTGTATTTCGCTGGAAGTTGGGACAAATACCGACCAGACCAGCTTTGTGGTGAACCAGGGCACCACCGAAGTCATCACTGCCACCGCGGTCGACGTGCAGGGCTGCGTTGTCCCCAAGCCGCCTTTGACCTGGACTTCATCGCAGCCGGCTTCTGTCCTTGCCGGCAGCGCCACCACGGGCTGTGCTGCGGGCACAACCTGTGATGTCACTACGCCCGCGGCGGGAGCAGCCTCCATCACTGCCTCATGCACGCCTCCGAGCTGCAACATTGGCTTTCCGCTGAATCTGCTGGGACTCCCGCCGCCGCTTATTCCGCAGCCGGTCTACCCGGTGACGGCCATTTCGGGTCTGGTGACTCCCGCAACCAACGGTAGCGCTGGCCCGACTTTCAATGTGCTGGCCACAAGCCTGGACTGCGCTACCAACGCATTCTGTGTTGCCGCTCTTTACGACATCTCGACTGCGAAAAACACTGCCGGTAATGCAATTCAGCTTCCGGCCCCGCCCAACTCGCTGATTTTGGATCCCGCCGGCGACAAGGCATACCTGGGAAGCCAGTATGGAGCGGTCCTTATCGCGGCCGCGAACCTGGGGACGACCACCGGGGCGTTCACAGCGCTCCCTGCCCCGGCTACTCCTACCGGCAAAGTAACTGGCAAAGCTCTGGCCACATCGCCCGATGGCAACCTTGCTATCTTCTCTGACACAATTTCCATTCCCAACCAGGTATATGTGGTCAATACAGCCTCATCCACAGCGCCGAGCACGACAGCTCTAAACATTTCAGGAGCGACGGCGGCGGCGTTTTCGCCGGATGGGCTGAAGGCCTTCATTTCCGGGACCGACAGTTCCGGAAACTCCAAGCTCTTTGTGTATTCCCCGCTGCAGGCGCTGCAGAGCTATTCCTCGGCACCGTTCAACGCGGTTACTTTTTCTTCCAGCGGTGCCTTCGCGTTCCTTTTCCAAGGTTCGGCGGGTTCAGCGGGCACAATCAGCGTCCGCAATGTTTGCGATAACAGCACAGCGCTAACGGTACCGATAACCGGTACGCCGGCCCTGGTCAGAACGATTCCGCCTGCCGTGCTGCCTATTTCCGCGGGTTCTGCCGATGGACTGAACGTAGTGCTGGGTCTAGACAACACAAGTCTGGACATCTTTGTGACTACCGCGATGGCCCCTCCAGTGACCGCCTTATGCCCGCAGTCCGCGATCCTGCCCGCGACATTCACTCTGGGTACGGTCTCTTTGCCCAATCCCGCCCGCATTGACATCAGCCAGGGATCCTTCAATCCCATAAACTTTTTTCTTTCCCCTGACAGTACGCAGGTCTTCATCGTAGCCAGCGACCGCAGCAGCGTGCTGGTTTACAGCTTCAGCACAGGCGCGGTCAGCGCAATTCCTTTAGCCGATTCCATCACCGGAGAAACCGTGCTGCCGGTTTCGGCCGATATTACCCCCGACGGCACGCTCATCTACGTGGCCACCAGCGACGGCACGCTGCACGAGATCAGCACAACTTCCGGCGCCTCGGCCGACCTCACACAAATCGCGTTCCCACCTCTTCCCAACTCGACCAACGGTTTCTGCGTGAACGGCGACTCTCCCATCAATTGCATCCTGAATCTGGTGGTGGTCCGGCCGTAGGGTTTTTGGTAGAGAAATACGGTGCGGCATCCAGGTCATCCTTGTTTTAGAGACAGCTGAGGGCGACGCAAAGGATGAAACCGACTTTACGCGGCCACCGAGCCGGCAATCATGTCATCGACGTAGCACCAGATCCAGTCTTCTCCCGGCTCGATCGAGCGCATTACAGGATGCCTGCTGTGCTGAAAGTGTTTGGTGGCATGTTTATTCTTCGACGAATCGCAGCAGCCCACTTGCCCACAGAACAAACACATGCGCAGGTGAACCCAGGTGTCGCCCATCTTGACGCAGTCTTCGCAGACGTTCTTGTCGGTGATCGTGATCTTGACTTGATCCAGGTGCTTACACTTGTTTGGCATTGAGGTCTCCTCGGCAGTTTCTCGGTCGTTATTTGTCAGTCAAGTTCTTTCCAGTTCCTTCCGGTCCCAGTGCGCGAGATTGGCGCCCGCCTCATAAGTGCTCTGCAGAAATTTGAGCAGAGCCTGCCGGGGCGCGGCGGCGCGGCGCACATCGTCGTACATCAGCAAAAACTCATGCAGCTGCGGATGATAGAAAGCCGCGGCCGGCAATACTGGCTGCCCGCCAAAACCGGAAGGTTCGGGCGCTGCATAGGTATAGAACGCTGCACCTTTAATATCGCCACCACCCGGCCAGAACCCCGCACTGATCACCTCGTGCGAATAGGCTTCGCGGGTAATGGAATCGGCTCCTGCGCGTTCCGGAGCGCGCCGCCCCGAGAAGCGCGTCACCGCCAAGTCGAAGCTCCCCCAGAAAAAATGCACTGGGCTGTCCTTGCCGGTGAATCGTGCCCGAAATTCCTGGAAGACGCTGTCGCTCAGAATCAGTATCTGCCAAAACCGGTGAGCGTATTCGGGATCATAAGAAGCATGCTGCGTGTCGCTCTCGAAGCGCACCGGATTCGGCACCTCGCAGGGTAGCGTCCAGATTTTCACTTCAATTCCGAGAGACCGCAAGGCAGACATGAATGCCGCATAGAAGTCGGCAACGGTTTGCGGCTTCAGCGCCAGAGTCTTCGAGGAACCCCAGCTGGTCTGGATGATCAATTTGTGATCGATGAAGTCGAACTGAACCTCGAAGACCCCACCGGCATGGGAGAGAGAAGAAGAGTTAACGGAGGAACGGGGAATCGCGGAGGTCGTAAGCCCGCGCGAATTTACATAGAGCGGAACTTCCCACCAGTGATTGATTCGCGGACTTAGCGCGAGCCGCACCTTGCCCACAATCTGCGTCCACATGTGTAGAGTGGCATACGTATCCTGCCATGCCTCCAGCGGCAATTCAGGCCAGGAATTCGGCTTCGGAATGTGAGGATGAGCGCTCAACAACCGGATGTTAACACTAACTAGCCACGGTTCACCTTGGAAGCGCCTTCGAGTTCTTTGCCCACGCTGTCGAGCACGCCGTTGACGAACTGCACCGACTCGGGACTGGAGAATTTTCTCGCGATTTCCAAAGCTTCGTTGATCACGACGGCGCGCGGGGTATCAGGATAGCCCAGGAACTCGGCCACCGCCGCGCGCAGCAGATTGCGGTCGACGGTCGCCATGCGGTCCATACGCCAGTGCTCGGCGTGGCGCTCGATAAGACTGTCGATTTCCGCGACGCGCTCCATGGCAACGCGAAATAGATCATCGGTAAAACCGCGCACCTCATCGCTGGCGGCGCCGTGCTCGGCCCAGAACGTGCTCCTCACGTGCTCGGCAGTCTGCTTCCCCATGTCGGACTGAAAGAGCATCTGGAGCGCCAGTTCGCGAGATTTTCGGCGGGTGCCCATGAAAGAAGTTGCCAGTGATCGCCGGCCAGTGGCCAGTTTACTGTAGGAAGGTTATTTGCGCTTCATCTTCTTGTCATTCCGAGCGGAGCGAGGAATCTGCTTTTTGCTGGCGGTAGATGCGTCGCCTGCTTTGCCGGCTGCCGGACGCCGGATGTCGCTTGTAAGAGACGCCATTTCTACCGCCGCCAGCGCCGCCTCGAATCCCTTGTTGCCCATTTTCAGCCCGGCACGGTCGATGGCCTGCTCCAGCGTTTCGCAGGTGAGTACGCCAAAAGCATGCGGAACGCCCGTCTCCTGCGCCGACTGGCCGATACCGCGCGTCACTTCGTTGACGATGACGTCGTAGTGCGCCGTATCGCCGCGTAGCAGGCAGCCAAGACAGATGATCGCGTCGTATTTCTTCGTCTCAGCGAGTGTGCGGGCAGCAGAGGGAATCTCGAAGGCGCCGGGCACGCGGACAATTTCGATCTGATTGCGCCTCGCGCCGGAGAGCAGCAGTCCGTCACAGGCGCTGAGAAGAAGTCTTTCGGTGATGAACGCATTGAATCGCGAAACGACGATACCGAAACGCTTCCCTGCCCCGCTCAGGTTACCTTCGATCAGGGGGAACTCCGGCTCCGGAAGAAGTTCCACGTTGAGATCCTTCTTGCTCCGCTTCTCCGTAATTCGGTGCCTCCGTGGTGAGAATTATTCTTGCTCGGCATTTTATCGGTGGAATCCGTGACGAAGAATTTATTTTCCCTTGAACTGTGCCGCTCGTTTTTCCAAAAACGCTGTGGTTCCTTCCTTCTTGTCTTCAGTGGCGCAGGCTACTCCGAACAAAACCGCCTCTAAATACAACCCCTCGCTCAAAGTCATCTCCATACCTTTGTTGACCGCCTCCATGGCGTACTGCACGGCCAGCGGTGCGTTGGCGATGATCTTCGCTGCAATCGCCTCCGCGCGGGGAATCAACTCGCCCGCCGTGGTGACTTCGTTCACTAACCCGATACGATGCGCCTCCTGCGCTGTAATCATTTCGCCCGCGAGCACAAGCTGCATGGCAATGCCTTTACCCACCAGCCGCGGCAGCCGCTGCGTTCCGCCGTATCCGGGGATAATCCCAAGCTTTACCTCAGGCTGCCCCAGCTTGGCATTCTCGCTCGCCAGGCGCATCGTGCAAGCCATCGCAATCTCGCATCCCCCGCCCAGCGCGAATCCATTGATGCAAGCAATCACGGGCTTGCCCAGGTTCTCGATCAGATTAAGAACGTTCTGCCCGCGATGCGTGTACTCTTTGCCAGAAACTGCGTCGTGCTTCGCGAGTTCTGCAATGTCTGCCCCGGCAATGAACGCCTTCTCGCCCGATCCGGTGAAGAGGACCACGCGAATCGAGGCGTCATTCTTGATGTCATGGAACGCCGCCCGCAGCTCTTCCATGGTAGCCATGTTCAGCGCGTTGAGCACCTTCGGCCGGTTCACGGTGACGTAAGCAATTGCGTTTTTCTTTTCCAGAAGTATGTTTTCGAAGTTCATAAATTCAAACCTGCCACGGATTCGTACGGGTTGACGCGATTCAAAACTCGACTATAAGTCCATCAATTGGTCCTGTATGTGTGAAACGTTCCAAGAATGATGGCTTTAGGGTTGCCTCGCGTCCTCTCGATCATCTCGGCGACGTCGTCTCCGTAGAAACCTTCGTCCCCAACGACCTCCGCCTGTACGATCGATCCCAAATTCCAACCGAACGACTCCAAGCACTGCCGGATCTTCGCACCCGCCGGCTCCTTGGAGTGAGCCCAGGTTGTGACGTTCATAAAACCGCCCTTTGAGGCGCGAGACGGATCAGCTTGGGCCACAATCTCCGTTAAGACCGGCCAAATTGCTTCCATACGCCACAAGGGATCCGCGTCCGTGTGAATCCGTGACCGGAGGATCCGAGCATTCGCCAGTGCTATAATTGTATAGCAGAGGTAATCCATGCTAGCCATCCGTCTTCCCGAAAACATCGAAAAGCGCCTAGCCCGTCTGGCCAAGCGTACTGGCCGCACCAAGACCTACTATGCGCGCGAGGCCATACTTAAGCATATCGAGGACCTGGAAGATATTTATTTGGCCGAACGGCGAATGGAAGCGATTGAGTCCGGCCGGGTAAAGACTATCCCGCTCGAAGAAGTCATGCGTCAACATGGCTTGGCAGATTGAGTTCGACCCTGACGCCCGCCGCGAACTGGAAAAGCTCGATAAACCCATTTCGGACCGCATCCTCAAGTTCCTGCATGAAGGAGTCACCACGCTCGATGATCCCCGCAGAATCGGCGAACACCTTAATGGGCCGTTAAGGAAATGCTGGAAATACCGCGTCGGAGATTACCGCCTGATCTGTTCCATCAAAGATGACCGACCGGTCGTCATCATCGTGCGCGTGGGCCATCGGCGCGAAATCTACAAGAGCTGAAGCATTTCTTTTCAATCCGCGCTCGCTCGCCTCCCCCGCGCCACCATCGACACTTCATCCTTCGCCAGCCCGCAACTGGTGCAACGCTGCGTCCACAACCGGTCTCCGAAGCGCTTTCCGCATCGCGGACAGGACCACTGCGTCAGCCACCACGCTCCTCCGAGATAAATGAGAATCCAGCCCAGCAGGATTGCAAAGTCGGCAATCTCTCCCAGCCTGAGCCTCGCCATCACGAATCCCAAAAACACGAAGCTGAGAAAGAGCACCACCAGCAGATTCCGCCGCGCCACATAGCTGTGCCAGGCTCGCCGGTAGCGTTCCACATCGGGCTGGCTGGTTCCGCTTGCCATCTCTAGGTCGTTCTTTCTAAC
>JBAVAV010000800.1:0-7935 GCA_049585895.1 Candidatus Sulfotelmatobacter sp.
TCGCTCAGTCCAGGCGGCGAAGATGGGCAACTCGGACAGCATGGAAGTGGGTGACTGGGTCCTTGCCATCGGCAGTCCGTTTGGCCAATACGGCACGGTGACGGCCGGAATTGTTTCCGCCAAGGGACGCGATATTGTTCCCCAACGGCAGTTCCAGACAGTCATTCAGACCGACGCCGCGATCAATCCGGGGAATTCAGGTGGCCCGCTGGTGAACATGAGCGGCGAAGTAATCGGCATCAATACCGCCATTTTGAGCGAGACCAACGCCTACGCCGGAGTGGGTTTTTCGCTGCCCTCGAATACTGTGGTACAGGTCTACAACCAGTTGATTGGGCCCGACCATCGCGTGGCCCGCGGATCGATCGGAATCATGTTTGACGCGGTCGAGAACCCCGCGATTACCCGGGTTTATGGCGCAGGCAGTGGAATCACCGTATCGAGCGTAGTATCGGGCAGCCCAGCGGACCAGGCGGGATTGAAGGTGGGCGACACCATCACAATGGTCGACGGCAAGAAAGTGACAAAAGGATCCGAGTTGGTGTCAGACATAGCCTCGCGCCGCCCCGGAGCCAAGGTCGCGCTCGGCTTCCTGCGCAATGGCAAGCCGCAGGAAACCACGGTGACCGTGGCCGACCGCGCCAAGCTCTTTGCCGCGCGCCTCAATGAAGATGATGAAAGCAACGACGGCAATTCACCGAAACAGAGCAAGTTTGGCATGATCGTTCGCAAGCTCACTCCGGAAATGGCCGATCGTTTGGATATGCCGTCGGGGAGAGGCGTGATCGTACAGGATGTGAAGCCGGGCTCGTTCGCGGAAGATATCAACGTGGGCCGCGGCGACGTTATCCTGGAAGTCAACAAGCAGCCGGTCAACAGCGAAGACGAGTTTGCCCGGGTCGAGTCGAGCCTGAAGAGCGGCCAGGATGTGGTGTTCCTCGTCCGACCGCGTGGTTCGACGCGGCAAGACGGCACGATCTTTGTGGCCGGTACACTTCCGTAACCTGCGTAATATTGGACCAGCCCCAACGGGAACTGGCATTGCCATCCGCAAACAAGGATGATCACAATGCCAGGCTCCGTCTGACGTTTTTGGGGCTTTTGCGAAGAGTCGCCGGTTCTGGCAGTTGAGGCTTTGGCGTTGAAACCGGGATATTTCCGCGAAATTCGGAAGTGGTGGCTGGGTGCGGCGTGCGCTCTTTTCCTGTTGTGTGCCTGCGGCTTTGCCACCAGAGCTAACGCGCGAGCTTTCGATGACGCCGATAAAACAGCCAGTAACAAACCGGCGAATCCTAAAAAGCACGCGCAAGCGGCGGCGAAAACCTTGGCAACAAGTTCTGCGGCAAGCAAGCATACAGCCCATCCAGCATCGCATGCGCAGGCGGGCTCACCTCCCAAGTCGAAGGCAGCGGCCGCTGGTCATCCCGCAACAAGCAAGCATGCGAACTTGCGCAGCAAAAAGAAAACGGCGCGTGGGCAGCAAAAGATCGACTCTGATCGAGCGCAGGAAATCCAGGAAGCGCTCGTCCGCGAACACTATCTCGCCGGGGAAGCGACCGGCAAGTGGAATCCGGCCAGCGAAGACGCCATGCGGCGCTATCAGGCCGATCACGGCTGGCAAACTAAGACTGTGCCCGACGCGCGGGCGCTGATCAACCTGGGCCTCGGTCCCAGGCACGACCATCTTCTCAACCCGGAAAGCGCAATGACCACCGAACCCTTGCCACCGCATGCTTCGTCTTTGACTCCGCTGTCGCACAGCGCAGATCCGGGAGCGCGCATGAATACGACTTCCCCCGTCAATCCGCCGCCAGCCGTTAACCCCGACCCGCAGTGAAGCAGTCGGCAACCAGCACTTGGCAGTCAGCACTTGGCATTTAGCCAGGCGGGATTATTCTGGCGAAAAGTGGGACGACCACGACTCCGAGAAGACAGCAACTAACCGGACCGGCTAAATGCTAAATGCTAAGTGCTGCCGGCCGTTAGGCGCCGGACGTCTTGCGAGACCCTCCCATCACCGGCCGCGGGAAATAAGGCAAAGGCTGGGCGCTGATGATAGCGCGAGGATTCCCTTCGACCAACGCCTCCGCAACTTCTTCGCCGCAGATTTCGGCGACGGCATCGCGCGCCGTCGAGAGCACAGGAATGCGCTTCTCAGTATCGTGCGCGTCGGTGGCCAGAACGTGGACCGCCTCGTGCTCCAGCAGCCAATGCGCGGCGCGGCGCACGCGCTCGCCCCAGAATCCGGTAAGCGCCGAGCCGGTCATCTGAATCACGCAGCCCTGCTCGGCCCACTCCACTACGCGCTGCGGAGTCTCGCGCAGAATCGGATTGCGCTCGGGATGCGTGATCACAGAAGTAATGCCGCGATCCCCCAGCTTCAGGAAGCAGTCCGTCGTCTGTTGCGGAATGCTGTAGTTGCTGAGCTCGACCAGCATGTAGTTCGACCCTTCGATCGCGTAACGGGCGGGATTGGCCAGCACATCCTGCAGGTTGTCGTAGGAAAGATGAAAGTCGCAGCCCAGAGTCAGCTTGGGCACGCTCCCTGCCAGTTCCTGCAGATGCCCAACCAGTCCCTGCAAGTATTCACGGTCATAGTGATACCGGTCGTTGGCGTGGGGTGTGGCGACCTGGTGAGTGATGCCGTCGGCGGCTGCCATGCGGCACATGGCCACGCTGACGTCCCAGCTTTTAGGCCCGTCGTCTACTTCAGGAAGAATGTGGGAATGAATGTCGACCACGATTGTAAGAACACCAGCACGCCGCCGGTAGTTACGCTGCCTTGATTTAAGCAGATTCGCGAGGAAAGAGAAAGCTCAGGGAGACTGCTGAGCAAGCGCGGAGTTTACCAGATTGTGGGCACGGCTTTCGACTGGCGGATCGCTCGGTCCGCGGTCACAAGCTTCAGGCCTTCTATAACCGCAGTCGCGCCAATTACGCGGTCTATGCGATCCTTGGGATAATTTGCCGGCAGCGCGAACGCCTGCATTGCAATGCCCGAGGTAATGGGCAGGATGACAAAGCGGTGTTCTACTTCGGATAGAACGGTTTCTACGTCCGGAATCAAATTGATTCGTCCATGACTCGCGAGCTGAGCGATTTCAACAAGTGTGATGTCCGAAACTGCCAATCCGCGATTTTCATTGCGTTCATCCTCGATTGCAGCATGAGCCGCAGTTGATATCCGCCTGTAATCTTGCGCAAGCCAGATCACCACATGCGTGTCGAGCAGAATCAATAGAGATCGCCCCATTCCTCGGGGCTGAAGGCGGGGGAGACAATGTCACCCTTGATTTCAACTCTGCCTTTGCCCTTGAGGAAACCGAAGATATCATCCTTTGCTTGTTCGACCGGAACGAGCTTCGCCACGGGCTTGCCCCGTTTCGTGATCAGCACGGATTGGCGCTTCGACTGAACCTCATCCATGACCTTTAGACAATGGACCTTGAACGCTCCCGCCGCCATCTTCCTCATGAGAAATATCCTAGTCGATCATGGTCATTATACCATAGTCATAACCTGTTAGAATGCCCAAAAACCTGCATTCCGGAACCAGTGCGACCACCGTTGTGAGACCAGCAACGCGCCGTCCAACGCGCCTGCTGTGCGTTAAGCGAATTTGCGGAAACCCGAGGCCGGCGTTTGCGGAATTCCGCGAAGACCACTAGATTGAGGTGCGGCGCCACGCTAATCTGGACGACTGAAACATGTCCTTCAACCCCAATCTCATCGCCGAACTCACCCTCTGCGCCGTGCTCGCATGCTGGTTCATCTTTGCCGCGATCTTTCTGCTGCGAAAAAAGCCCCCCACACAGCCTGAGGCCAAACGCGACAACGTTTCTCTGGTCGGGATCATTTTGCAAGGATGCGCGTATGGCTTGGTTTGGTTTCATCCGCCGCATTCGCCATTTCTGCCCCATGCCGGTCTGTGGCCGCTGAGCGTGGAAATTGCGCTGGCGGTATTTACGGTTGCCGCAGCGGCAGGATCGGTATGGCTGGTGAGTTCCGCCGTGCGAACCCTGGGCAAGCAGTGGGCCTTCGCCGCACGCCTGGTGGAAGGACACAAGCTGATCACCGAAGGCCCATACCGCTTCCTCCGCAACCCCATCTATTCCGGCATGTTGGGCATGCTAGTGGCTACCGGTCTGGCGTTGGAGCACTGGATTCGCCTGGCCGTGGCCCTGGTACTCTTCGCGCTCGGCACAGTAATCCGCGTGCGCAGCGAAGAAAAGCTGCTTCGCACTGCGTTTGGCCAGGAGTGGGATGAATATGCCAAACGGGTGCCGGCGGTGTTGCCGGGAATTTTCTAACTGACAATTCTCTCGGCGTGCCGGCGGCTAGCTCCGTCCCCATACCGTTCGCGAATGAACTCCGCGATTCCCGCGTAAGCGCCGGCCAGCGTTTTCTCATCCGGCAGGAAAACAATGCGGAAGTGTTGCGTGCCGGGCTTCTGTCCAAAGCCGGAGCCGTGGACGACCATGACGTGCTTTTGGCGGATCAGTTCCTTGACGAAGATCTCGTCGCTCTCCGGAATATCGATGCGCGGGAAGGCATAGAACGCCCCGCGGGGAGCGACACAACTTACGCGCGGCGTGGACTCGCACCACTTCTGCGTGAGATCACGCCGGGAGCGGAGTTTGCTCCGCACTTCCACAAGGTGGTCCTGAGAACCTTCGAGAGCGGGCCGGATCGCATATTGCTCGGGATGATTGGCGCAAAGGCGCGCGCGCAAAAGGCGATGAATGCCCTCGGTATAGGACCTCACTCCCGCCGCTTCTCCCGAGACAATTCCCCAGCCGATGCGCCATCCCGGAACCAGGTAGTTCTTCGACATGCCGCCGAAAGTGACGCAAGGCACGTCGGGCGCGACTGAAGCGAAAGCGATGTGCGGAGTGTCATCCTGCTTTTCATTATCGAAGATGAGTTTGTCGTAAATTTCATCGGCGAAGACGACCAGGTTGTGGCGGCGCGCGAGTTCGGCGATGCGTTCGAGCATCTCCCGCGTGCACAACGATCCCGTCGGATTATTAGGATTAATCAGCACGATGCCGCGCGTATGTGGCGTAAGCTTGTGTTCGATGTCAGCGAGTTCGGGCTGCCAGGCGTCGTCTTCGTTGAGATCGTAAGCGTTGAGCGCGATGCCCAGCTTGCACAGAACGGCGGAGTAGAGCGGATAGTCGGGCTTCGGCGTAAGAATATCCTCGCCGGGATTCACCAGCGCGGAGATGCAGAGATCGACCGTTTCGCTCACGCCGGAGGTGACGAAGACATCCCGCACAGTCGTGATGCCCTTGCGCGCGGCTTCGCCGCGAATCGCATCGAGCGCCTCTGGAATGCCCGGCGAAGGAGCGTAGCCGTTCTTGCCGTCGCGCATGGCCTTGTACGCGGCCTCGATGATGTGGGGCGGAGTCTGGAAATCGAAGTTGAGCGGGTCGCCGACGTTCAAAGGCAGAACTTTGTGGCCCTGCTTGCTGACTTCGTCAGCCACGCAGGCCAGGTCGCGAATAGCGTAACGGACGTTATCCAGGCGCTTGGCGGCAGTGATTTCGCGGGCCTGGGTCAGCGGCATGATGACCTTCCGCCCCAATTGTACAAGAGCGGGCAGGTCGTCCAACTGTGAGTATAAAGAGCAAGCACAACGCGCGCTGCTGAGTTGGAAGAAACACTACTGCGCGCCGTTGGAGTTGAAATTTACTACAACCTCTTCGCTTGTCTGCGTGGCGGCCGAGGCATATTTCCACTTCATAACGGCTTTCGCGGCACTCTCGGCCAGGATGGGGTTGCCGCCCAGGATTTGCACCCGGGTAACGGTTCCGTTTGCAAGCACGGTCGCATTCATTCGAACGGTTCCGCCGATGTGCGCATTCTTTACAATTTCCGGGTATCCGGGTTTGACCGAGTGCACGACCTCCCGGCTGGATTTCTTGTTCTGGGCAGATAGAGTAGGAATGAACCCTGCTTGGGAACCCGCCAGTAGGGCCAGGATCGCACCTGCCAGTGTGATTACAATAATCCCGTTGCTGCCCCGGCGCTCCGCGAGTTGGACATTCATAGCAAGGCAGCGAGAAGAGACCGACCTTGCTGTCACACTAGGCTCCGCGAAACTAACTGAACAGATTACGGATGTACTGCCGGAGACTGATTCCCGCTAAAGTTCCGCGCGCGCGACAACCGAAAGAAAATCCGCCGGCCGATCTCAATTTCGACCGCACAGATTCCATTCGAGAATTAAACAGTTCTAATCCGCCCGGTCGATCTGGGCTTTCTGCAGCTTGTCCGAATAATCCACGTAGACCGACTTCCACTCGGTATAAAAGTCAATCGCGCCGATGCCGCCTTCGCGGTGGCCGTTGCCGGTGGCTTTGGTCCCGCCGAAGGGCAAGTGCACTTCGGCGCCGATTGTAGGAGCGTTGATGTAGGTGATGCCGGCGTAGAGGTCGCGAATGGCGGCGAAGGCCTTATTTACATCTTTGGTGTAGAGCGCGGAGGACAGGCCGTACTCAATGCCGTTGGCGATCTCGATGGCCTCTTCCATATCCTCGCAGGGAATGATCGAAACGACGGGACCGAAGATTTCTTCCTGCGCGATGCGCATCTTAGGATCGACGTCGGAGAAGACGGTCGGCTCCATAAACCAGCCGTATTGATACTCGCCTTTGTCGAGCCGGTTCCCACCGCACATCATCTTTGCGCCTTCGTTCCTGCCGATATCGACGTAGCTGAGGTCGGTCTGAAGCTGCTTCTCGTTGATCGCCGGACCCATCTCGGTGGATTCATCAAGGCCGTTGCCGACTTTCAGTTTCTTTGCGCGCGCAACGTACCTTTCGATGAACACGCGGTAGACGCCCTTCTGCACGATGATGCGGCTGGTCGCGGTGCAACGCTGGCCGGTGGTGCCGAATCCGCCCCACAAGCCGCCTTCGATGGCGAGGTCGAGATTGGCGTCGTCGAGCACGATCATGGGATTCTTCCCGCCAAGTTCGAGCGAGCAATGCTTGAAACTTTTGGCCGCGATGCCGCCGATGATGCGGCCGACCGCGGACGATCCCGTCAGCGAGATGGCGCGCACGTCGGCGTGCTCGGCGAGGGGCGTGCCAACTTCGGGGCCGTATCCGGTCACGACATTCACCACGCCTTTCGGAATCCCCGCGTCGGTGAGTGCCCGTACCAGATTGAACGTGGAAAGCGGAGTGTCCTGCGCGGGCTTGATGATGCAGGTATTGCCACAGACAATGGCGGGCAGCAGCTTCCAGGAGGAAATCGCCATGGGAAAATTCCACGGCGTGATCATGCCGCAGACGCCGATGGGCTGCCGTATCGCCATCGCGAACTTGTTGGGCATCTCGGAAGGAACAGTTGGCCCGAAGAGGCGGCGTCCTTCGCCGGCGTTGTAGTAGGCGGCGTCGATGGCTTCCTGCACGTCGCCGCGAGTCTCGGCCAGCACCTTGCCCATTTCGCGGGTCATGTCGCGGGCGCAATCTTCTTTGCGCTCGATGAGGATTTCGGCGGCACGAAAGACCATCTCAGCGCGCCGCGGTGCTGGGACGAGCCGCCACTTGGCGAAGGCGCGCTTGGCCGCATCCACGGCAGCGTCAACATCGGCCTTGGCCGACTTCTGAAAGATTCCGACCACGTCGCGCGTGTCGGCAGGGTTGCGGTCTTCGAAAGTCTCTCCGGTCGAGGACTCGACCCACTCGCCATCGATGAAGTTCTTATAAACCTTGGTTTGCGTGTGGCTGAGAGTCGCGGGCGCTGCGAGGGTGTCGGTTGCCATGATTGCTCCTATTGATTGTCGAGCCGATGAATGCCTGGATATTGATGCTACAGGGGGCATTGCAGGTGCGGCAAGGAGGAGCGGGCTTCAGGCTTCGGCTATCGGGCTTCAGCTTATCGAGCTTCGGCTTTCGGACTTCGGCTTTTGCGCTTCAGCTATCG
>JBAVAV010000801.1:0-11179 GCA_049585895.1 Candidatus Sulfotelmatobacter sp.
GAAGTGCTGTGAGGAGAGATCCATACATCTGCGCACGGGTAGGTTTGACCGCTGTGAGGCGATATACAACCAGTTCAGTGATGGGAACGAAGATGACAACGACAACGACCCACCGCCAGGGCCGGCGCGGCCGTAGAAGTCCCAGCAGCATGCAAGCCGCCAGCACCAGGAGCGCGGTGAGAAGGAGATCGTTGATGCTGGCGTCCACCCAGCCGGTGGCGATGCCTGCCAACGCGGCCAGAAGATAGAACGGCGCATCGCTCCGGGCTCGCCCCGAAACTCGCCGAGTTGTCATTGAAGATTGTTGATTGTTGGTTTCGGTCAAACGCTTCGTCAATTTGCAATCATCAATCAACAATCGTCAATCATCAATACCTATAAAACCCCCGCCCGCTCTTTCTTCCCAGCCACCCCGCATCCACCATCTTGATCAGCAACGGGCATGGCCGGTACTTGGGATCGCCCAGGCCATCCTGGAGCACGCGCATAATGTCGAGGCAAACGTCGAGCCCAATGAAATCGGCCAGCGTCAGCGGCCCCATGGGATGCGCCATGCCCAGCTTGAACACTTCGTCCACAGCCTCGGGCGTGGCCACGCCTTCCATCACCGCGAACATCGCCTCGTTGAGCAAGGGCATCAGCACGCGGTTGGAGACGAAGCCCGGCGCGTCGTTGACCTCAACCGGCGTTTTCTCGAGTTTTAGCGCCAGGTTGCGAGTTTCAGAAAATGTTTCCTGCGATGTGGCCAGCCCGCGGATCACCTCCACCAACTTCATTACCGGCACAGGGTTAAAGAAGTGCATGCCGATGACTTTCTCCGGCCGTTTGGTTAGCGCGGCCAGCTTGGTGATGGAGATCGACGAAGTGTTGGAAGCCAGAATCACCTCCGGCCGCGCCAGCCGGTCGAGATCGCGAAAAATGTCGGTCTTGATCTCGAACTTCTCGGTAGCGGCTTCGACGATGAAGTCGCACTCGGCGAGTTGCGAGCGGTCGGTCACGGGCGTGATTCTCTTCAACGCCGATGCCTTGTCTTCCGCCGTGATCTTGTTCTTCGCAACCTCACGGTCTAAATTCTTGGTGATGGTGGCAAGCCCGCGCTCCAGGAAGCGCTGCTCCAGGTCGCACAGAACGACAGAAAAGCCGCTGCGGGCAAACACGTGAGCAATACCGTTGCCCATCGTGCCCGCGCCGATGACTCCTACTTTCTTGATATCCATGAATCCGCCTCTTGAGAGAACGGCATCTCTCCTGATGGCTGCCGGGTCTAAGAAAACGCTTGAGTCTAACACCAGCTGCCGTGTCTCCGCCGGATTGCCGTGGTGTATCGTGCCTGTGGCGTGGAACGCCGCAGGCCGCGAAGTTCTATAATCCGTGCAATGTCTGTTGTCGTCAAAGTAGAGCTTATCGCCCTCTGTGCAGTCGCACTGGTTTTTGTCGCGCTGAAACTGATCTTGCCACTGGTCTGGATGTATATCGGCGGAGTGGGTGTCGAATTCCCGCTCCCTAAGCGGCTTGTGACGGCGTACCCGAAACTAGCCACATACCTGTTCGTCTTAGGCGGGCCGCTGCTCTTCGGCACCCTGGTGCCAACTGGCATCTGGTTACTCCGTCTGCGCATATCACCACGATGAAGGCGACAACCGTCGAAATCTCCCCTAACGAACCACCAACCACGGGATTGCACCGTCAGACGCGCTCCTCGCCAGAGGTGTAAAATGTTCAAGCACGTCCTAGCCGCCCAATCTCCAAGTTTGAAGGACCCAAGTTTCACTGAACAACGCTTGAAAGGAGTACTTCCATGGCAACCCTGGCAGCCCCCATCCGGCCGCGCACAACGCTGCATCAAGGCCCATTCGTCAACGAACCATTTTTCGATTTTACGAAAGAAGACAACGCCCGCAAGATGCGCGCCGCCATCGAGCGAGTGCGCGGCCAGCTCGGCCGCGAATACGACCTCATAATCGGCGGCCAGCGGGTCAAGACGACCGACAAGATCAAGAGCCTGAATCCCTCGCGCCCGTCGCAAGTGGTCGGAATCCACCAGAAAGCCGGCAAAGAGCATGTGGAACCGGCCATGAATGCCGCCTTAGAGGCATTCGAAACCTGGAGAAATACTCCCATCGAAGAGCGTGCCAGCCTGCTGTTCCGCACCGCCGACCTTCTCCGCAACCGCAAAATGGATTACATGGCCTGGCTGGTTTTCGAGGTCAGCAAGAACTGGGGGGAAGCTGACGCCGATATCTCCGAGACCATCGACTTCTGCGAATTTTACGGACGTGAGGCTCTGCGCCTGGCACAAGCCAAGCCGCCGGTGCAGATGCCGGGTGAGCACGACACGCTGATGCACATCCCGCTGGGCGTGGGCGCGGTGATTCCGCCGTGGAATTTTCCCTGCGCCATCATGGCCGGCATGACGGTAGCTTCCATCGTCGGCGGCAACACTGTCATCCTCAAGCCTTCGAGCGATTCGCCGACCATCGCCGCCAAGTTCATCGAGCTTCTCGAAGAAGCCGGCATGCCCGAGGGCGTGGTCAACTTCTGCCCGGGCGCGGGCGCAAGCTTTGGCGACGCCGTCGTGGCTCACCCCAAGACGCGCTACATCGCTTTCACCGGCTCGCGCGAAGTTGGATTGCACATCAACAAGGTCGCCGCCACGCAGGCCCCCGGCCAGATCTGGATCAAGCGCACGGTTCTCGAAATGGGCGGCAAAGACGCCATGATCATCGACGCCGACGCCGACATCGATGCTGCGGTCGAAGGCACAGCGCAGGCCGCATTCGGTTTTCAGGGACAGAAGTGCTCCGCTTGCTCGCGTGTGATCGTGGATGAGCGCATCTACGACAAGTTCCTAGAGCAGCTCAAAGCGCGCGTGGAAAAAATCACCATCGGCGATCCCGCCGAGAATACGAACATGGGCGCGGTGATCAATGAAGGCTCAATGAAGACGATTCTCGAATATATCGAGCAAGGGAAGAAAGATGGACGCCTCATCACCGGCGGCGAGCGTGCCACCGAAGCCGGAGAAGGCTATTTCATCCGGCCAACGGTAATTGCTGACATCCCGCCCAAGTCCAAGCTCGAGCAGGAAGAAATCTTCGGCCCGGTGCTGGCCGTGATCAAAGCGCGCGGCTTCGACCACGCCCTCGAAATCGCCAACGACACCGAATTCGGCCTCACCGGCGCCATCTACAGCAAATCACGCGACAAGATCGACCGTGCCGTGCGCGACTTCCACGTCGGCAATCTGTACATCAACCGCAAGTGCACGGGGGCGATGGTGGGCGCGCATCCCTTCGGCGGCTTCAACATGTCGGGGACGGATTCCAAGTCCGGCGGCCCGGACTATCTTTCTCTGTTCACCCAGGCAAAGTCGGTGGCCGAGAAGATCGGCTAGACCGGGACTAGCTTCCTGTAGCCGGGAAGAAAAGGTCGTCTTGAATAGGCGCACGCTTTTCAGCCGTGCTACTAGGGGCAAGTGAGGATGCGGGCTTTAACCTCCGGGGGCTGAAGCAATCGGCAACAAAAAAAGGCGAAGCGCCCGGCGCCTCGCCTTCCTGCCTTCATGAACTGAAAAGTTATGCCGCCACTTTGCCCGATTCCACCCTGTGGGCCGAAGAGTTCTCAACCGGCAGCGTTTTGACCGTGGGCGCTCCCTGCATCAGCGGGCCCAGCTTGCCTGCGATCTCCTGGAAAAGTCCGTTGCCATAATTCTGTTCGTCGGCCGCGCTTTCCCATAGTGTCGTACAGCAGAATTGGCCCGTGGCCGGGTCCAGGGACTCGAGGTTGTCGACAAACCCCTTCTGTTCCTGGATGCGCGGGAGAAATTGTCCGTTCAGTTCGGTCCTGAACTCTTCCATCTTCGCTGGGTCGATCACGCAAGTGATAATTCTCGAAATCATAAGGTGCCTCCTGGGAGTGGTTTGCGCGCTAGGTTGCCCAACCCTTCCATCGGGCACCGGAGTGGCACACAAACGCTACTCCGATCTAAGGCGCCGGGTCAAGAAGTAGCCAAACGGGCCGCGTCCCTGTCTGTGGCAAAACGAAAAGGCCACCCCTATGGATATCGCTAGGCGGCCCATTCTTAACCATCGCAAAACTTTACGGCGTCACTCCCGCGCTACAAGATCGGCGCCGGATTCCTCTCCACAAACTGCCGCTGATGCCAATACGGATAAACCGGCGTAACGTCGCTCACGTTATCCAACTGCGCGACCTGCTCAGGCGACAGATTCCATTCCGCCGCGCCCAGGTTCTGACGCAACTGCTCTTCGTTCCGTGCTCCCACAATCACGCTCGCAACCGACGGCCGTTGCAGCAGCCAGTTCAGCGCCACCTGCGCCACGCTCTTTCCCGTCTCTTTGGCAACCGCGTCCAGGGCATCGACCACTTTGTACAGATGCTCATCCGCCACCTGCGGACCTTGCTCGCTGGTCTTGTGCAGCCGGCTCCCCGCCGGCAACGGTTTTCCGCGCCGGATCTTTCCCGTCAATCGCCCCCATCCCAGCGGACTCCACACCAGCGCTCCAACTCCCTGATCCAAAGCCAGCGGCATCAGTTCCCACTCGTACTCTCTGCCAATCAGCGAGTAATACACCTGATGGCCCGCGTAGCGTGCCCAGCCAAACTTGTCGGCGGCAGCCAGCGACTTCATCAAGTGCCAGCCGGAAAAATTCGAGCACGCAATGTATCTCACTTTCCCGCTTAGCACCAGTTGATTGAGCGTGCTGAGAACCTCTTCGATCGGCGTCAACGCGTCAAATCCGTGCAGATGATAGATGTCGATATAGTCGGTGCCCAGCCGGCGCAAGCTGGCTTCGCAAGCCCGGACGAGGTGATAGCGCGACGATCCCAGATCATTGGGTCCCGGTCCCATGCGGAAAGTCGCTTTGGTTGAGATCAATACCTGGTCGCGGCGCCCGGCAATCGCCTTCCCCAGAATCGTTTCCGAGAGGCCGTCCGAATAAACGTCGGCAGTATCGAAAAGGTTGACGCCCGCTTCCAGGCATATATCGACGAGCCGAGTGGCCTCGGCCACATCACTTGCGCCCCAGGCGCGAAAGAATTCGTTTCCCCCGCCGAAAGTTCCCGTTCCAAAACTCAAAGCGGGTACTTTCAAACCAGAGCGTCCCAGGGTGCGAAATTCCATGAGACGTAGATGCAGGAGGCGACGAAAACGATTCCTAGCTAGCCTCCGGCGAAACAGCTCTGGCCTTTTCCGCTACTCGATGCCTTCGCCGGACAGCAAAGTTTTTTGTTCCGAGCCGCCTCCGTTATCCTCCACCTGCAAAACATCCTGCAGCCGACCTTTCTGGGTGGGCAAAAAAAAGACGTTAATCGTGCAACTCGCGCCAGCGCTGAGGCTGCTTCCACAATTGTTGTTCTGGGTGAACTGTATTGGATGTCCCCCCACCACGCGAATCCTCCGGATTGAAAACGATTCTTGGCCAACGTTAGTTAATGTGACGGTTTGCGGAGGACTGGTTGTTCCGATTTTTTGCTCCGAGAAAGTGAGACCCGCTGGTGTCAGGCTGGCCCATTCGCCGATGCCAGAGAGATAAACGGTTTGCTGCCTCGCCATTGCGTTGTCGGAAAGAATCATAATTCCAGCCAATGGCCCGCGGTTTTGTGGCACGAACGTAACATTCAAGTCGCAACTCGCGCCTGGGGCAAGAGTTCCTTTGCAGTTGCTGGTTTGCGTGAACGAGGTCGCATTGTTGCCGCTCACCCGAACATTGGTGACCAGCAGATCCGCTCTGCCAACGTTGGTTGCCGTAATCGTCTGTGGCGCACTTTGGCTTCTGGCGAGTTGCTTGGGAAACGAAACGATCTTCTTTGAGAGAAGCACCGATGGTCCGGTGGTTTGGAACGCAACGAAAGCTCCCGAATCCGTCGGATAGCCGAAGGAGGAGACCAGCAAATCCATGGCGCCATCTCCGTTGAAGTCCGCGAAGGTGACGGCCTCGGGCAGCATTCCGCCTTGAAAATAACTTGGCTGTTGGAATGTACCGTCGCCGTTGCCCAGGAAAATGGCGAGAGTATCGGAGGACTCGTTGGCCAGAGCGATATCGATTTTTCCGTCGCCGTTCAGATCGGCTACGGTGGCGACATTGTATCCAACCTGGGTAATGTAGTTTTCCGGCGGGCCGAGGGTTCCGTCTCCCACCCCAAGCAGAACCGTGCCTCCGTCCCAATTGCCCGTTACCACATCAAGCGCGCCGTCGCCGTTCACGTCTGTGCAAGTGATGGATTGCTCGGCGGTCCCCCCTTGATAAAAAGAGCCCGCATGGAAGGTTCCGTCACCATTCCCAAGAAAGATGCCGACATCGTTTTCGTCCGCGGTTGCGAGATCGAGAATTCCGTCGCCATTAAAGTCGCCGGTGCACAGTCCGTCGGATCCGCCCTTGGTTGTCGTTCCCGTGCGGAACGTGCCGTCACCGTTTCCGAAAAAGAGCGTAATGCCTGCCGAAAAGGACGTTGCCACCAGGTCGAGCTTGCCATCGCGGTTGAAATCGCCGGTCGAGATGTAGTAAGTGTTCTCGCTTGTGGGGTAACTACGAGCGGGTCCGAACGTGCCGTCGCCTTTGCCGAGGAGAATGGAAACGGTGTTCGAGTAGTAGTCGGCAGTCGCCAGATCGAGATTGCCATCGCCATTAAAGTCGCCGACCGCAATCTGATGCGTGAGTTGGCCCGAAGTGTAGAGGACCGGAGGCTTGAAGGTGCCGTCGCCATTTCCAAGAAAAATGGCGACGGAATTCGTGAGCGTGTAGTTGCCGACGGCCAGATCCAGAATGCCATCTTTATTAAAGTCGGCCACCGCCGTGTACACCGGGTTGCCCAGGGTAGGGGCGTTGATGCCGTCGAAGGCTGGCGAAGAAACCGGAGTGGTGATTGAGAAGAACCCAACATTGGAAGCAACAATCATTCCCGGATTGCTCACTGCCACCAACGCGGTTCCAGCCTCCGCTATGTCAGCGGCAGGGACCGTCGCGGTAAGCTGGGTCTGACTGACGAACTTGGTCGCTAGCGTTTTGCCATTCCACTTTACTGCGGCACCGGAAACAAATCCTGTGCCATTTATTGTAAGCACGAAAGATGGCCCTCGCGGAGCCGCGCTCGTGGGTACAAGCGGGAGATCGATTTGCGGCACCGGGTTTGATTGAGCAAATGATGCGGAGGAAAAAAACAAAGCTAGCGAAATCAGGACGGCTGCAGATTTCACGATGGAATGCTCCAGAGCGCAGGCTTGCGTCGCGCCGCGATGGCCCGAGGATTCTCTTACGGGCGGCAAAACGTGTCAAGGTGAAAGAACTTGCAGCTAAGAACTTGGCGGGCAAAACAAAAGGCCGCCCGCAGGCGGCCCGGTTCACCCACAAAAGTTGTTACGGCGTCACTCCCGCCGGCGCCTGTGGTCCAGGCCCCGCAGCCGTAGCGGCCGCAGCTTCGTTCAGAATGCGATGGTGGATGGTGAACAGCGCCAGCTCCAGCCGGTCCGAGACGCCGATCTTGTCATACACATTGCGCAGGTAGTTCTTGATTACCTGTTCGGTCGTCCCGAGCTGTGTGGCAATTTCCTTGTTCTTATAGCCCTGCACGATCAGCGCCACGATACGCAATTCTTTCGCGGTAAGCCGGTCCCGCACCCGCAGCCCGACCATGTCGTTCTCGGTGAGTTCGCTGGGCACGGCCACATCCTGCACCCAGGTTTCGCCGCGCGCCACTTTGCGGACGCAGTCCACCAAAGCCGCGCTGGTCACGTTGCGGTAGACCACGCCGTGCGCCCCGTTCGCCATATGGCGCTGCGCGCTCTCGCCCGTGTCGGCAAGCACGACCACGTGGGTCTTTGCGCGGCTGGCCGCCTGTACAATGGCCGCAAAATCGTTGTGAAAGCCCGCCGCCACCACCAGCACCGCCGCGCGGAACTTGTCCAGAGCCATGAACATCTGCTCCGGATTTTGTGCCTGCGCCACAATGCGCATCTCATCTTCTACCGCCAGCACTTTGGCGATGCCCGCGCGGAAGATTGCCTGGTTATCCGCCAGAATCAGTTTGAGCATGTTGTCAGCGCTCCAAGGATGTTAAGAGTTCGGTTTCAGGAGTTCCGTATGAACTCATACGAGTCGATCACGCAGGCCACACCGCGGCCTTCGTCGCTGCTGCCGGTTTGGTCGGTGCGCACCACGCGCCCCTTGCACTGAATCACGATATGTTCCTGGCCGCCCGTCACGTCGGGAGGCAAAGTAATTTCAAACTCCACCGGCGAGCCAATCTCCAGCGACGCGTCGGCGCGAATATAAACTCCCGCCGCGCTCAAGTTGCCAGTAAGCCCTTCGGAATCGCCGCTGGTATTCTCCTTATGAATCTTGATCGGCAATTCCAGCGGAAATCTTTTTCCGGTCCGCGCTTCGGACACAGTGCCTCCTATTGGATCGGCTTGACCCTTGTTTATCTGCAAACTGTCTGTCTGCGAATGGGCCAAGGCCGTGCAAAACCAGCTACCGGCAGGCAAATGGCCTGCTTTACTCTCTCGGGCGGTTATATCACGGATGCTACCGCTATAAAAGCCTGATAACGAGTTAGTTAAGGGTAGGAACTAGATTCCCCCCTGAAAGGCGTTTGGGCAGACCAACACAAACCCTTGTCCGACCGGAGCGGGGCGAAAGCGAGCAGAGTGGAAAGAGCCTGCCCAAGCGGAGTCGAAGGGGACCTTGCTTTTCGCTCGGCCCCGGGCGCTTCTTTCTTGACAGTCCTTCCCGACTGCATCATAATGCGCGCAACTTGGCCGGATGACCGTTTCATCGCCATCCATGCTCTGGCCCTCCAGAAATGGACCGGCCAGCCCCACCCCGCATTTGGATTTTCTGGGCCGAACCCTCGGGAGGTAAAAATCATGAAACACGGATACTCAAAATTTGCCTTGTCGTTGACTCTTTGTCTTTTTATGGGAGCTGTGTCGGCATGGCCCCAGACTGGCGCAGCCCAGTCGTTCGCGCCGGCGGCACCCGCCCCCACCACGAACCCGCTAAAGATTGCGCTCCTGCATTGGTACAAGGCTGACTTGGCAACGAGCTTCGCGGTCGGCAGCCAGCCTTACGGCGTGGCTTTTGATGGGGCTAACATCTGGACAGCTAACTTTGGCGACGGCACAGTCAGCAAAATCCAAGCCAATGACGGAACGGTGCTGGGTACCTTCAAAGTGGGATTCCAGCCCATCGGAGTAACCTTCGATGGGGCCAATATTTGGGTCTCCGACAACGCCACCAACGAAGTGATCAAATTGCGAGCCAGCGACGGGACGGTACTGGGCACATTCAGCGTGGGCAACAATTCCAGCAGCACTCCCTTCTGGATGACTTTCGACGGAGCCAACATCTGGGTGCCCTACGGCAACAACAGTTTGGCCAAGCTGCGGGCCAGCGACGGCAAGACCCTCGGAACGTTCGCCGTGGGGAATTCCCCAGTCGCGGCTGCTTTTGACGGCAGCAACGTCTGGGTGACCAACTACGGGGACGGCACGGTGAGCAAGCTGCGTGCGACCGACGGCAAGGTGCTCGGCACTTTCGCGGTCGGGTTCAACCCACTGGGGATCGCCTTTGATGGAGCCAACATGTGGATTGCCAACCGGGGCGGAACGGTTAGTAAGCTTCGGGCCAGCGACGGGACGACCTTGGGCACCTTTACCATCGGCGGCGAGCCTTACGGCATCGCGTTTGACGGCACCAATATTTGGGTGGGCGGGGCGCCACAGGTGGACGAGTTGCGAGCCTCCGATGGCGCAATCTTGGCCGTTTTCAAAATACAGGGGACTAACGTCACCGGCGTTGCGTTTGACGGAGCCAACGTCTGGATCTCTGGTCTCAACGACAATAAACTCTATAAGTTCTAGATGCATTGGTCCACGGCTCAGCAGGCTTTGTTCGCCGGTTTGACAGAGTCTTACGTTCGCGCCCGCGACCTACCTCGCCGCAGCGCTCACCGTGAGTCCTTCCAGTTCGTCATGCCGCTCCTCCGCCACCGGCGTCAGCGCCACATCGGTGTAATATCGCGCATTCGGATCGCGCTTCAGCCGCTTGCGCAGCTGCCCATACCGCCACACCAGCCGCGCCAGCCGCGCATGCTTGTAAATCAAGTCAAAAACGTAACGCGGATAAAACACAAATGGACTCTCCACCGCAAAAATCGGTCGCCGGTCTTTGCGGTACTTGCGCCGCAGGTACCCGCCCTCCAGCGGATCGATCTTCTCCAGCGTCACCATGGCGTAATACCACAGCAACAGAAACATCATGTTCCCGGCGTTGCTGTTGGTGGCGACCGAGCGGCGCATCACCGTCTCCAGGTGCGCGGGCGAATAAAACGCGGTCCAGGAGTCGTGATAGAGCTGCTGCCACTGCTCCGCCGTCATCGTGGAATGCGGCGTGGTCACATGCTCCAGATCGTATTTGTTCAAGTCGGGATCCAGGTACACGCCCGCCTTGTAGAGCTTCTGGTGATCTTCCGACCCGGGCAGCGGCGTTAAACAGTGCGGCTCCAGCAAATCGATCGGCAGCTCGCGCTGGATAATTTCAATG
Organism: Candidatus Sulfotelmatobacter sp.; assembly: GCA_049585895.1. Taxonomy (GTDB): domain Bacteria; phylum Acidobacteriota; class Terriglobia; order Terriglobales; family Acidobacteriaceae; genus Sulfotelmatobacter. Next base: position 10,566 of record JBAVAV010000801.1, read on the forward strand.
TCTCGCAGCACCGACTCCGGCGTGTCCGCCGGAAAGCCAACAATGTAGCCGGCAAACACCGTGACCCCGGCCTTTTTCCAGTCCAGCAGCATCTTGCGGTATTCGGCCACCTTGTTCTGCTTCTTGCGCGCGCCGAGCAAAGCGTCCGGATTGATGCTCTCCAAGCCGATAAACACTCGCGCCACGCCGGCGCGGCCTGCCTTCTCGATGAAATGCGGCAGCCGGTGGCACATGGTGTCCACTTGAATCACAAACTTGATGTTGAGCTTTTCCTCTTCGCGCATGGCGATCAGGCGGTCAAACACTTTTTCCCAGTCGGTATTGCGCGCGAAGTTGTCGTCGGTGATGAAGAAGCGGTTGATGCCTTGCGCCAGGTTGCTGCGCACGATCTGCTCGATGTCGTCAGCCGAGCGGCGCCGCGATTTCCGCCCCTGCACATTGATGATGGTGCAGAACGAGCACAGGAACGGGCAGCCCCGGCCTGCGTCGAAAGTCGTGATCTTGCCCCCGGTTCGCCTGACCCGCGTGGCCGGAAGAATAGGCATGGGCGCGCCGTCGATCGAGGGCAAGTCCGCCATGTAGTTGTACAAGGGCTTCAGCGTGCCGTTCCAGCA
>JBAVAV010000802.1:0-12579 GCA_049585895.1 Candidatus Sulfotelmatobacter sp.
CGTCCATATCGACGCGGTGGGTGAAGTGGCGAAGAGAAACAGGATCTACCGGCAGAAACTGGAAACGCCGGTGGCGCTGCAGGTGATAGTAGGGCCGTAGGTCACTCGGCCGCCAGATTAGATCTGGTCCTTAGAGGCGCTCGGGGTGGGAAGTACCCAGAGAACTGCTTACAAAAATAGAGAGTTCCGAGGTGGTGTTGGGTCCATTCGTCTCGGCCAGTAGCTCGCGTATGACCCTTGCTCGACCTGCTCTCGCTGCTTCCCTTGCGGGGCCGCTGCGCGCGATCTTCGCTCGGGCTCCGGGCTCACCGCCAACCGGATAAACCTACCCAACGCCTCGGAACTCTATCCTGCCTTCGACGGGGTTTCCCGTTCTCCTCGACCAGCGCTTTGCTATAGACCCTTGCTTGCCCTCCCTCCTCATTTGCGCAATGTGGAGGGTGACTTCGCTTGAGCCCCGGACGCCGCACCAACCGGAAAAACCTAAGAAACTGTCAAAGAACGATTCTGGTTGTACTCCTTCCACGGAAAGAGTCAATCGAAAATCGTAGGAGTTTATTGCGTTTGTTTTCAAGCGAGTGCAGCCCGTCCACAGGCTTGTGACCGGATTTTGTGCAGGTCTTCCGCCATTTTCCGGCCAAACACCCTACTGGGCAGGCATTTTTGCGGAATAGGTCCCCAGATTCCCATTTTGTGCGGATGTGAGCCGCTGCTTAGCCTGTGAATATTCAGCGAAAGCCAAGCCAGACAAGGGTTTCGCAGGTTACCGCAGGAGCGGGAAGGCAGGCTTCGGCAGATGTCCCTGCCGTGCTCGTTATGATAGCAATTCGACCGGCCTTAAGTTCTTGACAACACAGGCAACTCTGCTAAAGTGCGAGGAAGCCACCGCGTTACACGCAAGAACGGTGGAATGCAACAACCGCAGGTGACCCTGTATATGAAGAATGTTTACGAGGTTCTGAGGCAGAAAGAAATCGAGTTGACCCGGCTGGAGAAAGAAGTGGAAGCGCTCCGGCTGGTGGCGCCGCTGCTATCGGAAGAGCAAAAGGAAGCGATAGCGGAAATGGGAAAACCGGCCCTGGCCGCCGCCGCCAACGGCCCGCAGCAGCCGATCCGCATACCGGCGCCGCCGGTCTCGGTCACTCCCCAGCCGACGCGCGCCGCCGGTTGGGAAGATACAGCCAAGCGCTGGCCGTAGCGCCGCGCCGGCAAGACATTTTCGTTGTTGTCGTGCTCGTTCCCATCCAGCCCGGGATACGTCCCGGGTCCATTTGTTTTTGACACCTGCTGTGTTTTTACAGACTGCCTGAAAAACTCTGGTCAGGATGATTTGGGAAGGGCACGACTTCCAGTCGTGCCATTAAGCCCCGTAAATGTACCGGCTTTAGCCACTGCGGTTGGCTTTGTGCATGCAGCGCCTTCTTCTTGAGCTGTCACGCCCCCACAATTTCCCGCAACGCGGCCAGCAGGCGATCCACTTCCTCCGCGGTGTTGTAATGTACGAGGCCGATGCGCAGGAAGCCGCCGGACTTTTCCACGTCGAGCCGCTCGGTGAGGTTCAGGGCGTAGTAATTTCCGTCCCACGTGAAGAAGCCGCGCTCGCCCAGCTTGGTGGCGAGTTCCAGCGGAGTGTGTCCCGGTATTCGTACCGCGAGCGTGGGGCAGCGCTCGGCGAAGCGTGCGGGATCGGTGATGCCATAGAGTTTCAGGCCAGGAATCTTCTCCAAGCCAGCGATCAGGCGCTCCATCAAGCTGTGTTCGTAGCGATGAATTGCCTCGAAAGCGGCGACAATCGCCTCGCGGCGATTGGAAAGACCCTGTGAAAGCCGCCTCGGCTGTTCGTCGAGCGAAGCGAGACGACTGGCATCATGCGCGCCGCAGCCGAGGTCGGCGAGATAATCCACGCACGCGGTGATGCCGGCAATGCACTCGTGGTTGAGTGTGCCCCACTCCCAGCGGTTGGGAACCGCGTCGGTGAGCGGGCGCACTTTGTAAGGCCGCAGCCGGGCCAGATGCTCGCGCTTGCCGAAGAGCACGCCCATGTGCGGTCCGAAGAATTTGTAGGTGGAGCAGACGAGGAAGTCGCAATCGAGCGCGGCCACGTCGATGAGCACATGCGGGGCGTAATGCACGGCGTCGATGTAAGCCAGTGCGCCGGCCGTGTGGGCGAGGCGGATGATTTCCTTGACGGGATTGATCGTGCCCACGGCGTTCGAGGCGTAGCCGACCGCTACCAGCTTGGTTCTTTGATTAATCTTCGAGGCCAGATCGGCCAAGTCGAGCGTGCAGTCTTCTTCGTTAATTTCGGCCCAGCGGATGGTTACACCTTTCTCTTCGAGCGCGAGCCAGGGCGCGACGTTGGCGTCATGGTCGAGGCGCGTGACCAGAATCTCATCGCCCGGTCCAAGGTCGCGGCCAATCGCGCGCGAGATGGCGAACGTCAGCGTGGTCATATTGGGACCGAAGATAATTTCTTCGGCGGCACAGTGGAGGAAGTCGGCCATGGCGGCGCGGGCGGAGGCGAGCACAGCGTTGGTACGGCGGCTGGTCGCGTATGCGCCATCGGTGTTGGCGTTGTCGCGGCCCAAGTAATCGGAGATGGCGGCAATCACGCGCTGAGGAACTTGTGTTCCGCCGGGGCCGTCGAGGAAGGCGGCGGGATTTCCATTCACGGTTTGCGCGAGCGCGGGAAACTGGGCGCGGACCCAGGAGATGTCAAGGGCGGCGGCGAGGGCGAGTTCAGTGATCGGCATATGGCTATCTATTTTTATCACGGGGCAATTTGTCGAGCGGATCAGAAGATGCCCTGAGATTTAGAAGGCTCTATATCACCGGGTCGCCACCCTGCGTTCCCATGGTAAGTATCCGCGAACAGCTAAAATCGGCGGCCACAAGTAAGGCACTCGAACTCATGGGAGACAATGTCGCTGGGCCACTTAGGGCCAAAGAGATCTTCCAAAGGACAAGTAGCGCGAACAATCCAAAGGGTTCCCTGCCCGACAATCTCGATTAGTTGCCGAGCGATGTTCCTGTAATCACGTGGATTATCAAAGTTATGGCGTTCGGCGAAGCCGTCGCACCTGGCGCACATGATGGCCGATTATGACAAATTTGATGGGAGAGCGCGTCCGGAGGACGCTTGATAATAGCCCGGCGTTTCAACGCCGGGTAGACTCGAAACGCATGGACCTCGTCCCGTAGGGACGGCTGAAATCCTCGGACCCCGTCCTGCCTCGCAACTACCTTGCTGAGCGTCATTGGACGGATTCAGGCATCCCTCCGGGATGCGGGTCTCGTTTTGCCCGGCTGTCCCGGCGCTGGAAGCGCCGGGCTATTTTCAGGCGTCCTCCGGACGCATTGCGTTTGATCGGTCCGAGCTTAGTCGGATCAAGAAGTTGCCCTGACGAAATCCGCCAGCATCCCATACGCCGTCGCGTACAGGCCAGGATCTTCTTCAGTGATGGCGAGGCCGGGGAAGATATCAGTGTTGAAGTAAACATACGACGAAGTTCCCGAAATCTTTCCCATCGGACTGGTGCTCAAAACCTTCTCGGGGGCAACGCTCGCCTTCACCCCGTTCCCCGCGCGCTTCGCCCGGCAGACCAGTTTGAACGGCCAGCCATCGCGCCGACCGTTGCGTACGGCGTTGGGGGTCAGCTCACGAATTCCTTCGCGGGCAATGTCTTCTAACTTCACGGGAACATCCATAAGCACGGTAATCAGCGCCGCGGTTTTCACGGCGGCGTCCCAGCCGTCGATATCGTGGGTAGCATCGGTTTCGGCGACGCCGAGATCCTGCGCCTTCCTCAGTGCTTCCTCGAAGCTAAGACCCTGTTCCATTTCGCCGAGGATGACATTCGTTGTGGAATTCAGGATGCCGTGAAATCCCTGCAAATGAATTGCGGGCATCTGCTCGAACAAAGAGAAAATCGGCACGCCGTCCATCACGGTGGATTCGAAGAGGAAGCGCTTGCCCCTCGCCACGGCGAGATCGCGGAGTTCGCGGTAGGCGTGGACGATTGGTCCTTTGTTGGCGGTGATGGCGTGCGCGCCGTGCTCGAGCGCGGCGCGGATGTGATCAATCGCTGGCTGGCCGTTTTCCACGTTGAGAGGAGTGGCTTCGAAGAGAACGTCGGCGCGGGCAGCGGCCAGCCAGTCGCGCACGTTCCCTGATTTTAGAGAAGCTTCCCGGCCTTTCGCACGCAGGAGTGCCCGCTCCACACAAGCATCCGGATCGAGTCCTTCATGATTCGCAATCCACCCCAGCCGCCGTGTGGCCACACCGGTAATGCGCCACTCGATCCCGTGGCGATTGCGCAGTTCCTGCTCGCGGTCGCGGAGCAATTGGACCAGCGTCTGGTTGACGTTGCCGAAACCGAGGAGGCAGACGTTGTGGGTGTGTATGAGGATCTCCTCGACACGACGTTCGTGGGCCGGCCCCGAGAGTGAGACGTTCCCGGGGACAGTCGGCGACGCCCTTCGACTTCGCTCAGGGCAGGCTGCCGGGCGCTACGGCGACGCTATCCCATCACCTGGGTGTGCTCGGGCTTGATCTTGTAAAGTACGCGCACTTCACCGGGCTTGGCGTAGGGATACTTGTCGACGCCGAGATATTTCTTGGCCATCTTGTCGATATGCTTGTCGGCGCCGTCTTCGGTGATCTCCACGACGGTGCCGCGGATTTCCAGATAGCGGTAAGGATTCTCGGGATCGATTACGGCCAGCGAGACACGCGGGTCGCGGCGCACGTTGCGGTCTTTCTGGCGTCCTTTGGCGGAGTTGAAGATGACGTGCTCGCCGTCGAAATCGCACCACACCGGCGTGACCTGCGGGCGGCCGTCGGGCATGAGGGTACCGAGGCTGGCGAACGCGCGCTTTTGAAACAAATCGCGATACTTTTCCGGAATGACCTGAGACATGAGACCTCCTTGCTGTCGACCTGATAAACCAAAGCAACATTATAAAGGTGGACGCGCTGCGCGAGGGATTTAGTAGACTTGGCAGCAATCAGGGCACCGGAGACAACGAACGCATGATTCGGCAATGTATACAGGGTTCAGCCTTCTCGCGGCTAAGCAAAGCACTGCTGCTGGCGGTCTTGCTCGCTGCGCTGCAGGCTCCTGCGGCTCAGGCTGGCGGCGAGACGGCGGCGAAGTATCCGCCGACAATCGTCTTCATGACCGACTTCGGCGTGGTCGACGATTCGGTGGCCATCTGCCGCGGCGTGATGTTTTCAATCATGCCGGATGTGCGCATCGTGGATCTCACACACCAAGTCACGCCGTTTTCGATTGTCGATGGCGCGCGTTTTCTTTATGGCGCAACTCCGTACTATCCGGCGGGCACTGTGTTCGTGGTGGTGATCGATCCGGGAGTAGGAAGCACGCGCAAGGCAATCGTCGCCAGGTCACGGAGGGGGCAATATTTTGTGCTCCCAGATAACGGCCTGCTCACGCTGGTCGAGCAGCGCGACGGCATCGAGGCAGCGCGCGAGATTACGAATCCTGACTGGATGATTGGCGGAAAATTGTCGTCGACCTTTCACGGGCGGGATATTTTCTCACCAGTGGGCGCGCATGTGGCGCGAGGTGATGATTGGACCAAAGCTGGGCCGGAATTGGCCGTGGAGCGTTTGGTGCGGCTGGAACTGAAGGCCGCCACGCTTGATGAGCGCGGACTCGCTGGGGAAGTGATTGCGACCGATGGCCCGTTCGGCAACCTGGTCACCAACGTTGACGCCGAAGATTTTATGAAGCTCGGCTACCGGCGTGGGCAGGACGTTCCGGTGAAGCTCGGCGACAAAGAGCTGAAGATCAAGTTGGTGCGCACCTTCAGCGACGTCGCTATGAAAGAACCGCTGCTCTATATCGACTCGCGTGGACGGCTTGGCCTGGCGGTGAACCAGGGCAGTTTCGCTGCGACCTACGGCGTGACTCCACCTGCCGATCTCTTGATTCCGCGCGCGAAAAAGTGAGTTTGCAAAGCGAGGGCTAAGTGGACGCTACGCCCTCCGCCATGCGTGGAAGCACCGCGCGTAACAACGCTTCGAAGCTGGTTTTGACGCGCTCTCCAGTTTCCATCACTTCTTCGTGGGACAAGGGTTGATCGAGAATGCCCGCCGCCATGTTGGTCACACAAGAAATCGCCAGCACCTTCATTCCCATCTGGCGTGCGGCAATGACTTCGAACACAGTCGACATGCCGACCAGGTCGGCGCCGATTCTGCGCAGGTATTCGATCTCCGCCGGAGTCTCGTAACTCGGCCCCAGCAGGCCGGCGTAGACACCGTCGTGCAACGTCATGCCAAGAATAGCTGCTTCTTCTTTCGCGATGCCGCGGTAGCGCTTGTCGTAAGCCTGCGTCATGTCGGGAAAGCGCACGCCGAAGCGGTCATCGTTAGGACCCACCAGCGGATTGGTTCCCTGCAGGTTAATGTGGTCGCGGATCAGCACCAGCGCCCCCTGCGAATAGGTTAGATTGATGCCACCGGCGGCATTGGTGAGAATGACGGCAGAAATCCCCATGCGTCGGAATACGCGCATGGGAAACGCGACCTCCTGCGCCGTATATCCCTCATACAGATGAACCCGGCCTTGCATGGCGGCGACTGCGACCGCGCCGGCCTTGCCGATCACCATCTCTCCGGCATGTCCGATGGCAGTTGAACGCGGGAAGGCGGGAATAGTTGCATAGGGAAGGCGCCTCCCCTCGCTGAGAGAGTCGGCGAAGCCGCCGAGTCCCGAACCGAGGACGAGACCGATGCGCGGACGCAACGCACTCTCTCCCAACACAAACTGCGCGGCCGATTCCGCCAGAGTAAATTGCTCAGTCATATTGCCCAGTCGTATTGCTCAGCCATATGGCTCAGCCCTCAGGATGACTACAAGTCGCCGTCCGCCAGAAAGCGGCCGTGACCGTTGCGTTCCAGCCAATCATATAGAAACGTGTGATACAGATACGAAGCCACGATTTCTTCTCCGAGTTCGTGCGTTTCGGTGCAGAGAAAGGGCAGGCGCAAACCGGCCAACAGCGCAACCAGTGACTGCGTAACCTGGTTGGGGTTGACTCCGGAGTAAGGATACGCGCTCTTGACCTGGCTCAACGGCGAGGTAATCACCAGCAAGCTGTGAGGGAGAGCGCTCATGCGGCGGAGGCGCGCAACAAACACGCTGCGGTTTTCGCTGAAGGAGTTGACCAAATCGGAGAGATCCTTGCGCTCCACCACGCAGGATTCTTCCATCCCCGCGACTGAGTAGTCGCCCAGCTTGAGCGCCCTCGATTCGATACCGGCGAACCAGCCGCGAAACCGCCGAAAGGAAAGCGGATTCTGCTCGCGCGTGTCGATGACCACGGTTGGAAGAGGAGCGCGAAGCTGCGTTCCGCCCCGCTCGGCCAGCACGGGCAGCGCCGGATGCGCCACCGGCGCGGCGCGCATCTGCCATTCCAGAGGCGAGGAAATCAAAGTTCGCGGCTTGCGTGCCATTCGTCTCCAGAGGGATGCCCAACTGCCGCCCTAGTACCTCTTCTCGAACTTCCCGAACTCGCCTTCCAGCTTCCACTGCTCCCGCGCACGCTCGTTCGCCATAAGAAACTTTTCACAACGCGCTGAAGGCTTCTCGGCCCCTGCAGCATCCCCCGCACAGGCTCCGGCCACGCGGAAATCATGCCTCGCGTCTGCCCACAGACTCTCTCCCGGCAAGAAGCTGTGTTCCAGGCTTTGCCGCGCCATGCGTTTCAACTCCGCGTAGGACAATCGATACCCTTCGACCGCGCGCAGATATTCGTGCGTCATGTCCGAGCGCGACACGCCCTCGTCGTCGGTGGCCAGAGCCACTGGAACGCCGTACTTCATGTAGATTGGCAGCGGATGCTCGTCTCCGCTTACGCCGAGAATCATGTCGTTTGAAGTCAGCGCGATCTCGACCAGCACGTTGCGCTCGGCCATCTCGCGCAGCAAACCGATCGGATCTTTCTCGTGCATGATGTCAACGCCGTGCCCGATGCGCTGGGCATGTCCACGCTCCACCGAAGCGCGAATGTGAAATGTCAAGTCTTCAGGACGAACCAGCCCCATTGCCAGTTCTCCCGCGTGCAGGCTGATGTGGACCTTGGGATAGACGCCATGCAAATAATCGAGCATGGCCATGTGCTCATTGAAATCGTGAACCGGCACATACCAATCTTCCGGCATTACGAGGTTCAGCCCGACAAAACGAGGATCAATCGACGCCAGCTCGAATCCCAGCAGAATCTGCGCGAATACGATTTCACGCGGCAGGCCGCGCAGAACCTGATAAATGTAGCGCACGTTGACGTTACAGCCCGGCCCGGCTTCGGCGGTCCCACATTTCATTTCGGCGCTCGCTCGCCCGGCTTCCTCCGCAAGTTTCTTGCTGGTCGCCATGGTACCGTCTTTCAAGCCGGCCGCAAGCAGCTTCTCGCGCATAAACGCATAGTCCGCATTCCATGGCACCTTGCCGGCGAGTTCGGCCGCCGCGCCGCCGTCGGCGGTGTGCATGAACTCGATGTATTGCAGATGCTCGCTGCCGGCCCGGTTCGCCACCGATGCCACTGCTTCCGCCACATGAATGTGCGACGCCAGCCCGAACTTCTCGAACGTAGCAAAGAAATGGTCGTGGCCCGATTCGTCTCCCGGCTTCCAGTTGCGCATCGACCAGGCATCGACGATTTGGTTGTAAAGAACATGGTCGCCGTATGAACATTGAATCGCGGGCTTGACCGTGTACTTCTCGCAGGAGTCGCAGGGCGGAGCAATCAGGTGGGACGTGGCGCGGTCCACACACAGGCCGCTGGAGACGGCGAAGTCGATCAGATCCTCGGCATAAATTGCGCCGTCAAGATGATTGTGCAAGTCGCCGCCCTTCGGCATCTCGCGCAGAAAGGCGAGCAACAACGGCGGCTGGTTGCGAATGGAATCCAGATACCGGCTCGTACGCTGCTCGCTGGTCTGTGCGGCGGCGGACAGGACAGTAACCAGCAGAAAACAAAGGCAACGCCGCAGCGTGCCAGCCAAGGTTGATGCCAAGGTCAGCCCTCCAAAGTCAGGAAAGGCATTGTAAATCTCCCGGGGATACGCGCGTCAGAGAATGCGCGGAGTTTATCTGCGATGGCGAAGGAGCGAGGGCAGATTTACCGAGGACGCTAACGCAGTAAAGCGACGGCGGCAACCGTGGTTAAAGCAATAAGGAGCGCCCCCACCAGATATTTATTGGCAGCGAACCACGATTGCGGCGGCAGCGCCGAGCCGAAAAGAGCCTCCGGAATTTCCGGAAACACCTCGTCCAGGGGAAGAGGGTCCGTGTGATTCCAGCCTTCCACGCTTTCTGGCGAGCGTGCCGGCCGATTCGAGGCTGAGCCTTCCATCTCTCGCGCTTCGTCGCTGATCTCGGCGATCGCGACCGGCGCCGCGTTCAGGTGCTCCGAACTAAAAGCTGGATGGTGCGGCGTTTCACGCGCAACAATCCTTTGTTTGGGGGTTGCCTCATCCAGCGGCAGGCTCTCGTTCCGCCATTGCTTGTCTTCGCACTCGACGCAGAAAATACGGCTCGGAGATACCGGGAATCCACATGTTTGGCATTTCTGCAACTGCCTGAGCACTGGTGGAATCTCGAGAGGGGGCTTGGTGTGGCTGGCGGAGCGGGTGGCGCTGTCAGCCTGCAGAACCGCCGACCAGAAGAGTGGCTTCTTTGAGTCCGCATCTCTGGTATTGGTTGAGGGCGCGCTTCTCGGTAACGCCGAACTGGACTGGTCCGCGGCCCTCGCCTCAACTCCCTCCAGCGGCCGTTGCATGCCGGCGTGCAGAATCTCCCCTATCGCAGGCCCAGTCTGCGAGACGGTGGCATGCTGCACTGCGGTTTCCACCATCCCTCCCAGGCGCTCGAGGGCGGAGAGATCGCGCTCATTGAACGCATGGGGCTTCCCGGAAAATAATTCGAAGACGCCGATCACTTCCCCGTCGCCGACAATCGGCATGATGACCACGGAGGCGATGCCCAGTTGGCGGCAGCCGTCGCGGTTCACCCGCGGATCGCGTTCGGCGTCATCGCAGCGCAAGGCCCGCCGCGTGCGCACACTCTCTCCGGAAAGACCCTGCTCGGTGGAAAGCAGCGCGCCCAGTTCCGGCGCATTCGAGCCGGCGCTGGCGCGGCACACCATGTCGCTGATCGCGCCGCGGCGCAGTGCGATGGCGGCGCCGCTGGCGCCGGTGATGTATTGCGCGCGCTCAGCCAGCAATTGCAAGGCCGCATCGAGGTCACTTTCCGCCAGCGCGGTCAGCGATCGTCCGCCATCCTCGCCGGGAAAACGCAACTGGGAGTCAAAAGTCGACTCAGGAGACGACCCGAAAGCCGGCTCGGATCCTTCGTGGACCGGAGTCGTCGCCGACGCCTCCGAAGCCGTGATTCTTGCCGATATACCGAGAGCTCGGGAAGGTGCAGATCGGCTGCGGCCGCTCACCAGCGGATGCGTCTCTCCGATCGAGAGTCCGGACTCCCCCGTCGACGCCAAAGAATCGCAGTCGAGAATCGAGTAATGGTCCATAGGCGTGGTTCCAACGTCCCGAAAACAGCGCGGAGGCGAGCGGGAGCCGCCTTCCCAAACTGATTTCAGCTCTTACGCCGCAATAATTTGAGTCTCCCTCTGGCGGGATAGCGTGTCAAGAAGTTCGTACCCTCGAAGGTAATCAAAAGGTCACCGTGACGCGCTTTTTAGTTCGAGAACTGCCGCGGGACAGACGGCTCCATCCCTGGAGTAGGCCCATATCTTGAGTAAGCTTGGAGGACCGCAATCCAACATTACGCGGATCTTACTTAGATGGAGTTGGACCCCTGAAGAGGACCAATCCAAACCAAACGCCAAAGAGGGAATAGATCGCGGCGCCGACCATGATTTCGTTCGCTTTGAATCCTCCGGCTAAGGCTTTCAGCAGAATGATCGCCACCATCGCGAAGTGCAGAAAGTTAGCCAGAGCCACGGGACGACTGTAGATTCCGCCGATGAGTACGGACTTCGCCATCCAGTTGAGGATGGCAAAACCTAGATACATCGCACCGCCAATTTGAGTGAGCAAAACGACATAAGGATCCGGCCGTGAGCCGAAATGCGCAGCAATTTCCTGTGGCAGGAAGGAGGCCAAAACTCCCAGCCCCGCCATCAACAGGGCGCTCAAACTCATCAATAGTTTACTGTTCATCTGGATTCGCTAATCTGAGCTGGCCGCCTCACTTCTTTTTCGCCGGCAGATATTTCTTCTGAATTGAGGCGACGACCACGTAGTTCGGGTCCACCATCTCGTTGAGATGGATCTTCGCCACCTTCGACAGCAGTTCGTAGGCGTCGAGTTCCGACAAACCGTAGTCTTTGTGGATCCAGTGTATGAGTTCGGTAAACGCGATGCGCAGCGCGTCGTCGAGCGGACGATACGCTCCCACGGTCATGATGGCATCATCATTTTCGAACTGCGGCCAATGAATCGTTCGGCCTTTGATCACCGTGAGCTGCACTCGCGCCTTCAGGGGAACCTCGATCGCCGTGCCCGCGATCTCTCCATCGCCCATGGCGGCGTGGCCGTCGCCCAGGTAGAGCAGGCCGCCTTTCACGTTTACCGGAAAATACACCGTGTTGCCCACGCTGGCTTCAGGCGAATCCATGTTGCCGCCGAACTCGGCCGGCACGACGGAGCTGCGCACCTCGCCTTCCGCCGGCGCGACTCCGATGCAGCCGAAGAAAGGATGCATGGGGATCTTTACCGAAAAATCTGTGTCGAGCGCCTTGAACGTGGCCGTATTGGCGGCGTGATCGATGGGATAAAACCACACGCGCTCGGGCAGCGGCGCATGCAGCATGGGCGTGTAGTTGGTCTCGTTAATGGCGCCAAATCCAGGAGCGAAGGCGCCAACGCCCGTGTCTCCGTCCACCTGCAGATCAAGAATCTTCACCGCCAGCGTGTCGCCCGGTTCCGCGTCTTCAACATAAAACGGCCCCGCCAGCGGATTGTCGCCTTTCGCCATGCTGACGGTGTCGCCGGGCTTCTTGAGCGCGTTGCCGAAGCAGTCCAACGTGTTGGTATCAAGAATGTCGCCGGAGCGGAGGCGCGCCACGGGCGCTGCCGTCGCGAAAAGGTATTTCACGTTGTCGATGGTGGTGGCGTAGTGAACCACATTTTGCGCGAGCGCGGAACCCATCAACAGCAAAGCGGCGAGAGCGCGAGGGATCACGGGGAACCTCCGGGAAGTCTCAGATATCAGATCTTCAGATTTTAGATTTCCGATGGGTGATTGTAATTGACCGCAAGAACGCGGAGTAACCGCTGGCTAGGCTGCTTCAGTTGCGATCTCCTAGTCCGTGTTTTTGGCCACAGAGTTTGCACTGCGTGGGTGGCTCGGTGTTGTCAACAATGTGATGTACCGGCTTGAGAGTACGCAGATAGGCGAATACCGCTTTCAGGTCATCGTCAGTCATGTTGCGAAAGATCCACCAGGGCATGGCCGAGTTCAGCTTGCGGGCGCGGACCGAACCCGTGCGTATGACCTGAAGAAACAGCGCCTCGTCGTAATAGCC
>JBAVAV010000803.1:0-3252 GCA_049585895.1 Candidatus Sulfotelmatobacter sp.
GTATTCTTGAGATCCTCCGCATCCCCCGCCGCGAAGAGCATTCCGTCGACGCCGTGCTCAATCAACTCCGGTATGCCTGCGATACGAGGAGCTACGCAAGGTATCTGCATCGCCATGGCTTCCATCAGTACGATGGGAATGCCTTCCGCCAGGCTGGGCAACACGAAGAAGTCCGCTTCTGCATACAGCGCCGCGAGCCGCGTTTGATCGATCCAGCCCGAGAATTCTACGTTGGATGCGATATCCAGTTCCACGGTGCGCCTCTTCAGCCATTCACGGTCAGGACCATCCCCGGCCAGCCGCAAAAGCACCGGGCATCCTTCCTGCTGCAAGGCGGCGATGGCTTCGAGCAGCAGCGCCTGGCCTTTCTCTGGCGCCAGACGGCCCACGCACAGCAGCCGAGGTGGCGAGGAAATGGTGCGGTCCGGCCTGGGAACAAACCGCGATGCGTCAATTCCCAGCGGAACATGCACTAGCTTGGACCATTCACCCCGCTCGCACGAGAGCATGAGCTGTGCGCGCCCGTGACGGCTGACCGCGCGCACGAACAGCGCCCCGTGGATGCGCTCGGACAGGTTCGTGCCTACCGGATCATGTAATTCTCCGAAACCGTGCACTGCGAACGACATTGTCACTGGGAAGGTGCGAGCGGCGATTAGAGCAACTGTAGCGGAGAAGTTGGAATGGATATGCGAAATCCCGAGCTTGCGCATCCGCCGGCCAACGAGGACTGCTTCGGCAAAATATGCTAAATGATATACAGTCCGTCGGGGGCTGCCGTCGGCGAGCCGCAAGGCAAAAGCCAAGCCGCGCAAATAGCGGACTGGATCTCGAAAAAATTCCCCGACGTGAAAGAGCGCGGCGCGCGTAACCGGCACTGACTTGATGTAATAGGTGCGGGCGGCTTCTTGGCGTTCATCTGGGCTGAGCTCATCGAGTGGACGATCCGATGGACTCACCGATGCCACCGAAACCTCGATGCCAAGACGTCTTAGATGCCTTACTTCAGCCAGCAAATACCCATGATTGATCGCCGGGAACTGGCCGACCAGGTACAGCACCTTCGTCCGATCAACCACGACCCGCCCGCTCTGTAGTTTCCGCGCGGGTGCTCCCATCCGGCCACAAAAATCGTAGCTTGCTGAAGTTCGTCATAAGGCTTTTCAGAATACCACGCCGTGTTGACGGCAGCATTTTGGAGAGTCCGAGACATCCACATTTCAAGCGATGACCCCCGCAGTGGCCAGCGCTACACAGCGGACCGGGCTGGCCCGGCCTTTTGTTGCAAAGCGGGTTGAGCGTCCCCTTCGATGCAAATCCTTTGCCATAACTCCAGATTGAGCAGGCGCCAAATGCGGTCGTAGTGATCGCGATATTTCGCGCGGTGCTCACGGAACAGTTTCTGCACTGCCGACGGTTTGAAGTATCCGCGGTTCACGCTGCGTGGTTCGAGAAGCAAGGCTTCAATCCACTCTAATCGCGGGCCGGCCAGCCATCCACTCCAAGGCGTAGGAAAACCAAGCTTGGGTCTGTAGATGATCGAGTGGGGCAGCAGGTCCTCCATTGCTTTCTTAAGGATTCGCTTGCCCGCCATGCGGCGAATCTGGATTCCTGCCGGGACCTGCATCGCCCACTCGATCAGCACGTGGTCGAGAAAAGGCACACGGCTTTCGATGGAGGCGGCCATACTCATGTTGTCCTGTTTCATCAGAAGTTCAACCAGATAGGTCTTGATATCCGTGTAAAGAAGGCGCTGCAGCAGGTCTCCAGAAGAATGCTCCCAGTAGGCAAGAACATTGCGATAAGGTTCGCTGGCGGCGAACTCCTCAGTCGCACTCTGCGTGAACAGACCCCGCTGATCCGCTTGATTGAATGCCGAAAAGAAATTATCGAAATAAAAAGAAATCCACGATGCGCCGTCCAGACCGAGAAAAGTATGCGAGAGCTTGCGCCGGACAGCGGCTTTGATCCAGCTGGAGTTTCCGATAAAGTCGCGAATGCTGCGCCGAATCGGGCTGGGCACGAATCCGCGATAAGGCCGATCGAAGGCTGCGTTCTTGAGTGTGTAGGCATACCGCGAATATCCGCCCAATGTTTCGTCGCTGCCTTCCCCGGTGAGGACAACTTTCACATGTTCCTGAGCCAATCGTGCCACAAAGTAAAGCGACACGCTGGAAGGCCACGCGATTGGCTCATCCTCGTGCCAGATGAGTCTAGGAAGGACTTCAAAAAAATCCTGGCTGGTCACTGACACTTCGTGATGGACAGAATTGATATACTTGGCCACGGTCCGTGCATAGGGCAGTTCGCTATAGGCGTGTTCGGGGTAACCTACAGAGAACGTCTCGATGGGCTCGCGGCGGATCTTGGTCATCAGAGCGGCCACTGCGCTGGAGTCGAGCCCTCCACTCAGGAAGACGCCCAGAGGGACGTCACTCATAAGATGGCTGCTGACAGACTGTTCCAACAGGTCGCGGTAGGTTCGGACGTAATAAGCTTCGTCGTGAGAGTAGTCCGGTTCGGATAACTGCAAGTCCCAATAGGGTTGTATATTCAATTCGCCTGACCGGTACACTTCCAGGGTGTGGCCAGGCATCAGCTTCTGAATGTTTTCGTAGAAGGTGTCCTGGCCCGAAAGGTAACCAAAAGCCAAAAACTCCGGGAGAGCGGCTCGGCGAAACTCGGGCCGTATGCCGGGATGGGCCAGCAGAACCTTGATTTCTGAGCCGAACAGAAGCCTTTCCGCAGTGACGCAATAATAGAGCGGCTTGATGCCGAGCCGATCCCGCGCCACGAACAGGCGTTGATGATTTGAATCCCACAGAGCAAAAGCAAACATGCCGCGCAGATGCTGCACGCAATCGCGGCCATATTCTTCGTAGAGGTGAACGATGGTTTCGGTATCGCTGCGCGTGCGATAACGATGCCCTAGTGCGATTAGCTGTTCGCGCAGAGCGAGGTGATTGTAGATCTCGCCGTTAAAGACCAGCCAAATGGTTCCATCTTCGTTGCTGATAGGTTGGTGTCCGGTGGTCAGATCGACGATGCTGAGGCGGCGTATCCCGAGCCCGACTGGCCCGTGAACATACGTGCCTTCGTCGTCGGGGCCGCGGTGCACCATGACGTCACACATCCGGCGCAGAGCGAGGGAATCTGCCCGTGCGTCTTCACCAAGTTCAAGAATGCCTGCGATGCCGCACATATGCCTATATATCCTAAAGCGAATCGATTTCTAGATTCTTGGATCAGAGC
>JBAVAV010000804.1:0-9431 GCA_049585895.1 Candidatus Sulfotelmatobacter sp.
GACATCGTTCTGGGCGCCCAGCGCGCCGCCGAGGCGGCGTTTCAGTCCGGCAAATCGAGTCTCACTCGCAGCGGCGCTGACTCGCTCTATAAGGCCGCTTACGACTACATCAACACTCACGGCAAAGACCAGCACGGCCAGCCGCTGGGCCCGTATTTCATTCACGGCCTCAGCCACTACATCGGATTGAACGTCCACGATCCCGGGGATTACTCCGTGCCGCTCGCTCCGGGAATGACGTTTACCATCGAGCCTGGGATCTATATTCCGGAAGAAAAAATCGGCGTCCGCATCGAGGACGACTACTGGGTTGATCAAGATGGCAAGCTGATCAAACTCAGCGGCGCGCTGCCTTCCACGGCCGATGAAGTGGAGAAGCTGATGGCAGGAAAGTGAACTCGCAGGAAAACTCAGAAAGCCAGCGAAAGCAATGTGAAAGAGCGGCGCTTCAGCGCTGCGCTAAAGCGTTCTATTGATTTGGGGCTTTAGCTCCCGCATACGTCTTTGGGTGTCGCAGCGCTTAGCGCTTCGCTTTTCCTGGCCGGGGCATCGCCCCTTACTTCCCGCTCAGCAGATACAAATCCGCGTGGCCGCTGGGCCGCGCATATACCACTGACGATAGATCCTTCGCAAAATCGTAGGCATTGCCGCTGTAACCCTGGCGAAAGGCAAACGGCAACTTGACCGCTGCCTGCGGCGGTCCGGTGATTTTTCCGTCACGCCACGGCACGCGGTAAATCGTGGTCTGGCCCCGCGATGCGGCCAGGTAAAGGATTGACTTGCCGTCTGAAGCAAAACGAACCACCAGCGTGTTCAGGTCCGGAATCAGCGGAATGCACTTGTGCTCGGCCAGGGAATATTCGCTCACACCCATCAGCTGCGGAGTCGACGATTGCGACGAAAGCAGATATTTTCCATCCGGCGACCCGTCGAAAACTGCTCCGCAATTGTCCACCAATTTTTCCACGCTCGACCCATCCATCGCAACTTTCCAGATGGAGAGCTTCCCAAGCTCGGTTTCTGCGCCGCCCAGAAAGAAAAAGTTTGGATCTATGCTCGGGCTTGCGTACCCGCCGTCCACGCCCGACCACGGAGTTTGCCGCAAGTTCGTGCCGTCGAGTCTTGCAGTGTAAAGTTTTACTTTCCCGCCTTCCGTCGCGGCAAACGCCATCTTAGTGTCGTCCGAGTTAAATACAATTGTTACCAGTTGCGTGCCGGAGGTAATTTTGCTGCGATTTTTGCCGTCTATGTCGGAGACCCAGAGGTCCGACTGCTGCGCGTTCCCGGAAAGCTCGAGGTACATGACATGGCGGCCATCCCAGGAAAGCTCAGGCTGAGTGGCTTCTTCCGTTGTTAAATCCATCGACTGTTTGGTTTGCGGATGGTACACGGTGAGAAATCCCGATCGGCGTCCATTCACGAAATAGATTCCGTTTGCAGCGGGAGCAGGCATGGGAGAGAGATCGGGGCCGGCGCCGAAAGTGATCTGTCTCTGGCTTCCATCAGCCAGCCGGTACTCCCAGATGTTGGTCACGCTGTCAACCGTGCGGCTACACAGAAATGTCCTGCCCGGATCATTCCACACCATACCGGTGGGGCTTCCAGAGAGTTCGCCGATTTTCTGCGAGGCATGCGTTGTCAGATCGACCCGGAATATCGTCAGATTCGTCGAGCCTTGAACGACGTCGTCGCCCGCGAAAATAAGCAAGCTTTTGCTATCCGGATACGCTAAAAGCGCGACCGGGCTGGTCCCCTCCGGGCCATGAAACACCGGTTCCTCGCCCACTCCCGTCCTGGCCTTGCGAAAGACAGCATTATTTTCACGCCCCTTGGCATAGTAGAGAGTGTTGCCGTCTGGCGACATAATCAGTGCAAACCCACTGGCCGCAACCGTTGAGGGCCCACCCAACGTGGGCACGCTCAGGCTCTCTTCGTCGCTGAAATCCAGCGAATAATAGATCTGGGTTCCATCCAGCGAGAAGGTGTCCACAAACTTGTCGATCGGATCGTTGGTGAGTTGCAACGGCTCGCCACCCGAAGCCAGCATCACAAATACCTGGTCGAAACCTTCGACCGGCGAAGTGAATGCCACCGTGTGCCCATCCGGAGAAAGCACGGCGTGATTCATCGGCTTGTTCCAATGACTGATCTGAGTTACCTTCGCGGGCTCACTGGAGGATTTATGAAAGTACCAGCCCACCGCGCCGAGAATGGCCATCACCCCGAGCGCACCCACTGCGGCATAAATCCTATTCGATCTCTTCGCCGGAGCTTCCGCCTGCACTGCGCCGCTGCGAGATGCCGCCCTAACCGGATCGACTGCAGCGGGCGTCGCTGCGCTCGATCGCCCCGAACCGGTGTCCCGCCTCGCCCGCTTCAAATCTCCCCGCAGCTCCGCGCCCGATTGATAGCGAAGCTCACGGTCTTTCTCCAACGACTTATTAATAATGCGATCCAGTTCCACCGGAACTTCTGAGTTCAGCCGCGCTGGCGGCAATGGCACTTTGTGCAGGATGGCATCGAAAATCACCGCCGAAGTTGTGCCGGAAAACGCAGGCTGTGCGGTCGCGATTTCGTACAGCACCACACCGAACGAAAACAGGTCGCTGCGCGCATCCAGTTCCTCGCCGCGTGCCTGCTCGGGCGACATATACGCGATGGTGCCGACGGCGCTTCCCGGGCTGGTCAGGTGTTCTTCCACGTCCATGGTCGCGCTCAAGCCGCCGGATTCGGGCTTAACCGTCACTTTCGCCAGTCCGAAATCCAGAATCTTCGCCTGCCCGCGTGTGCTGATGAATATGTTTGCCGGCTTGAGATCGCGATGGATGATTCCCTTCGTGTGCGCCGCGTCCAGCGCGTCCGCGATCTGGATGCCCAGCTCTATTACCGTTTCGCCATCCAGTGGCTTCGCGGCAATCTTGTGCTTGAGCGTCATCCCTTCCAGATACTCCATAGCGATGAAGGCTTCGCCATGCTGGTCGTCAATTTCGTAGATGGTGCAGATGTTGGGGTGGTTCAGCGAGGAAGCGGCCTTGGCCTCGCGCTCAAAGCGGGCCAGCGCTTGCGCGTCCTTGGCAACCTCGTCGGGCAGAAATTTTAGCGCGACAAAACGACCTAGCCTCAGGTCCTCAGCCTTATAGACGACGCCCATTCCTCCACCGCCTAACTTCTCGACGATGCGGTAGTGCGAGATGTTCCGGCCGATCATTGAGTCTACGAAATATACTCCTTTATATATTCGTCCTGCGTATGTGCCAGTTCATGCAGGTCGCCGTCGAAAATCACTTTTCCGTCGCGCAGGATCAGAAAGCTCATCGGAACGTCGCAATGATCGCCAGGCGGCAGAAGTCGCATCTGGCTGGTTTGTTTGTCGAACTGGTGCGTGGCCATGGTGAATGCATCCTGCAGCCGGTGCGTGACCAGCAGGGAACTTGTCTTATAGACATCGCGCTGCTTCACGATCAGTTCGATGATGGTATTGGAAGTCACCGGATCCAGTCCGCCGGTAGGTGAATCGTAGAGCAGCAATTCGGGCTGTGTAATGATCGCCCGCGCAATGGCTACCCGCCGGCGCATGCCTCCGGAGAGCTCCGAAGGGTCGAGATCGAGAGTGTGTTCCAGTTCCACGAAGCGCAACGCCTCGCGGACCCGCCGGTCAATTTCGTCGTCGTAGACGCCATGCTCCTCCATCAGCCGAAAAGCAACGTTTTCCGCCACGCTGAGCGAATCGAACAGCGCGCTCTCCTGGAACACCATGCCGATTTTGCCCCGCAACTCGAACAAATCCTCTTCGCGCGCGCCGGTTACATCGCGTCCGAGCACTGTGATGTGTCCGGAATCCGGTTTGATTAGGCCCAGCGCCAGCTTGAGAAGCAAGCTCTTGCCCGACCCCGCCACTCCGAACAGCGCTTTGGTCTCGCCAAGAGCCAGGCGGAATGAGACACCGCGCAGAACTTCATTCTCTCCAAACGCAAGCGCGACATTGTCGAATACCAAAGCCGAGGCGGGCGGACCCGACGTGGTCGTTACAGCGGAATCGAGCGGCAAGGCCGGAGCGGACATAGGATCGTTTAATGGCGGAATTCAGTGATAAGAAAGCACTGCCATGAGCAGGCGTGTGACGACCAAATCCACCGCCAGGATCAGCACCGAAGCCGCCACCACCGCCTGCGTGGTGGCGCGGCCCACGCCCTGGGTTCCGCCCCGCGCGTTCATTCCGTAGTAGCAACCCACGGAGGCGATGATGAAGCCGAACAGCACCGGCTTGATCAAGCCCATGAATATATCCTGAAATACCAGCGTCTCCCAGGCATTGCTCCAGTACTGTCGTGCATCCAGGCGCAGCAGCGCCTTGGCGATCGCCAGGCCACCCACTAGGCCGACGAGGTCTGAAATGATGGTCAGGAAAAAAAGCATGAACACCGTAGCCACCACCCGCGGAGTAACCAGTTTCTTTATGGGATCGGTGCCCAGGGCGCGCATGGCGTCAATCTGCTCGGTCACGATCATCGATCCCAGTTCGCTGGCCATGCCGGAAGCGTTCCGTCCGGCCACCATCAGGCCAGTCAAAACGGGACCGAGCTCACGGACCATGGAAGTGGAAACCAGTTGCCCCACGAGCGTGATGGATCCGAACCGTTCCAGCGTATTCGAGGTTTGCAGGGAAAGCACCGCGCCGGTGAAGAATCCGGTGAGCACGACAATCGGCAATGAGCCCACGCCGATCAGGTCGGCCTGTTGCACCATGTCGGCAAAATAGAGCGGCTTTTGGAACAGATTGGCAAGAGAACGAATGCTCAGGAACGTGTATTCCTGAACCGCCTGGACTTTTTCCTTGGCGAGCTCTGTGGGCGAGATCAGTTCCATCTGTTTTGTCGGCCGAGCGTCTTGACCGAACTATAACAGAGAAGGATGTTGGCCATCAGCCAGGGGATGAGGACATCAGACGTCGGACCTTAGACCTCAGACATAGCTCCGCCTAAAGTCGACTGCTCAGGGCCAAAGTCCGATGTCTGATATCTGAGGTGTGAAGTCTGAGGCCGAGGTCTGACGCCTGAGGTCCGCTTCTTACCCCCGCCCTTTCTTCTTGATTTCAATATTCAGGCGGCGGATTTTTTGATTGAGCGTTGAGAGAGGGACTTTGAAGTGCTCGGCGGCTTCGGTCTGGTTCCAGTTGCACTTCTCGAGCATGTCGTTGATGACGCGCCGCTCAACGTCTTCTACGATTTCAAACAGTGACGCATCGGAGTTAGACTCATGCAGGGCGAGCGAAGAGCCGCGGCCAAACAGGGCGTCCGGCAGCAGGTCGATGTTGATTTCCGGGCCGGAAGAGAGCACCACCGCCCGCTCAATCACATTCTCCAGTTCGCGCACATTGCCGGGCCAGGAATAAACCATTAGGGGACGCAAGGCCTCGGGCGTGATGCGACGCGCCGGACGATCGTTTTCTTCGGCATACTTCTTCAGGAAGTAGTCGGCGAGCAGGGGAACGTCTTCCCTGCGCTGGCGCAAGGGAGGCAGCTCGATGGTAATCACGTTGAGGCGATAGAACAGGTCCTCGCGGAAGCGGCCTTCGCGCACCATCTGCCGCAGGTCGACGTTGGTGGCGGCGATAATGCGCACGTCCACCTGAACCTCCTGCACTCCGCCCAGATGCATGAACTTGCGGTCCTGCAGCACGCGCAGAATCTTGGCCTGGGTCTCGATGCTCATGGTGGCGATTTCGTCGAGAAAAAGCGTACCTCTGTCCGCCACCTCAAACAGCCCTTTCTTGGAAGCAATCGCGCTGGTGAACGCGCCTTTCACGTGGCCGAACAGGGTGGATTCGAGAAGATCCGTCGGCATGGAGCCGGTGTTAACCGGAACAAAGGGCCGGTCGCGCCGCGGCGAATTCAAATGAATGGCCTTGGCAATGATTTCCTTTCCGGTCCCGCTTTCTCCTTGCAGCAGGACAGTAGATCGGCTGCTGGCCACCTGCGCGACCAAATCGAAAATCTTCAGCATGGGCTCGCTCTTGCCCACGATGTTTTCGAAGTTGTAGCGCTGCTTGAGGGCGCGCTTCAGCTGAATATTTTCTTCCGCCGCCCGCCGCCAGCCCACGGCGGCGCGCACATCAGCCACCAGTTTTTCGTTGTCCCAAGGCTTTTGCACGAAGTTGGCCGCGCCGGCCTGCATGGCGCGCACGGCATTTTCCACGGTGCCGTAGGCAGTGATCATGATGACAGGCAACTGCGCATCGTGGGCGCGAATCTCCGCCAGAATGTCGATGCCATCGCGTCCCGGCAGAGTAAGGTCGAGCAGAATCAGGTCATAAGGATGCTCGCCCACGCGCTGCAGGCCTTCCTCGCCGCTGGAGGCGGTCTCCACCACGAAGCCTTCCATCTCGAGCAGCGTCTGCAGCGATTCTCGGATCTCAGCCTCATCGTCCACAATGAGAACCGCGCCCGCCGGGCCCGGGCTCCCTCGCAGCGAATTGCGCGCGATCACGGCCGCTTCAGACATGAACTGCCTTCCTGCTCATCGGAAACTCCAGCGTGAACGTCGTGCCTTCGCCCGGCCGGCTCTCGACCCGAATCTTTCCCGCATGTTCCTGAATGATGCCGTAAGTGACGGATAGACCAAGGCCGGTGCCGCGCGCCTGGCCCTCCCGTGGCGAAGTCTTGGTCGTGAAGAAGGGATCGTAAATGCGACGGATATTCTCGGGCGCGATGCCCGATCCCGTATCGGAAATGCTCACGCTGACGTTGTCGCCGTTGAGCGTAGCCACATGCAGCGTCCCGCCGCCGGGCATGGCGTCCTTGGCGTTGAGGAAGAGATTGAGAAATACCTGCTGCAGGCGTCCCGGATTTCCCTGAATCGAGGGCAGCCTGGAGGAAAGCTCGTTGCGCACGTCCACTTTGGCGGTCTTAAACTGATGTTCCAGCAGGGCCAGCGTGTCGGCGATGACTTTATTCACGTCGACATCGTGGAACTCGCTGCCGCCGGTGCGCGAGAAATTCAACAGATTGTTGACGATCTCCGAGGCGCGGAAAGTCTGCCGCGTGATCTTCTCCAGCAGCCCTGATTTCTGCGGATCCGCCTGCAACTGCTTGGCCAGCATCTGGGTGTAAGAGGAGATCACCGCCAGAGGCGTATTTACCTCGTGCGCCACGCCGGCCGCCAGCAAGCCGATCGAAGAGAGCTTGTCCGCCTGCGAAAGCTGGGCCTCGAGTTCGATGCCCTCGGTGATATCGTCCACAATGATCAGACGTCCTACCACCTGGAATTTCCGCGTGACCAGCGGCGCGATGGCAACGTTCACCGTGCGGATCTCAGCCGCCGGGGTCGCCAGCCGGAACTTGTAAAGATTATGAATGCCTGGGCTCTCCCGCACTCGGTAAAACTCCTCGGCGAACTCCGCCGGGAAAATCGCCTTCAGCGGCTGCGTAAGGGTTTGCCAGCGGGGCATGGCGTACATCACTTCCATCTGCGCATTCCAGCTCTCGATGCGGTCTTCCATGTCGAGCGCCATCACGCCCACATTGATCGATTCGACAATGTTTTCGTTGAAGTCCTTGAGGCGCTCATACTCGGCCACTTTCTGCTGCAGCGAAGTGTAGAGCTGGCCGTTCTGGATGGCGATGCCCAGATAGCCGCCCAAAGTCTCAAGCAACTCGAGATCTTCGCTGGAAAGGAAATCGCCCTGCGCGGTTTTGCCCAGGCCCAGCACGGCGATCGTCTTCTGCTGCGCGCGGCAGGGAATGTAGTAGTTCAAGTCGAGCCTGGCGATGGTTACTTGAGCGGCAGGCGTCTCGCGTGGCACCTGGTGCGTGTTCTCGAAAAACAGGTGTCCGGCATGCTCCGGCCGCGGCGCGCTGAGGAACGAGAGGTCGAGTTTCCCCGGCGTCAGGCCGAAAGACTTGGCCGGAACAAACTGCCCCGCTTCTTCGCCAGTATTCAGGCCCGTATTCAAAAAAATGACCATGCGGTCGACGGCCAGCGTGCGCGATAGCCGATCCATCACAGAAGAAAGCAAAGCGTTCAGGTCGGTTTCCGTGCTCAGCTCGCGGCCAAACTCGATCAGAGTGCGGCGATAATCATAGCGCGTGCGATAGAAAAACTGGTCGATGCGATCCTGAATCCACTTGCGTACCGGGTCGAACAAAAGCGCCGTAACCACAACGGCCAGAATCAAGCCAATCGGCCCACTGCTGGGCTGGCGCATATGCACCAGCTCGGCCACGCCCGCCACGAGGGCGAAATACATTCCCACAACAATGGCCGCTGCCAGCGTGTAAACCACGCCGCGCTTAAAGATCAGGTCCACATCCATCAGCCGGTAGCGGAAGATGGCATACCCAAAGGTCAGCGGCAGCAAGGCCAGCGACAGCACGGAGATCTTCATCCCCGCCCCGGGCAACCACCCCATCAAGTAAGGGAGAACGTAAAAGGCCGTGTAAGGAAGAATCGCCAGAAATGTTCCGCGCGTGACCCACTTCAACTGCTGGCGCAGGATGGTGGTCCCGGCGCTCCGGTAGCTGTCCCACAAAATCCATGCGGCAGCCAGGAACAAAATCGCCCCATAAGCCATTTCCTGGCGGTCGATATCCCAGCGCAGGTGCTCGCTGGCCTGCACCAGCTTCAAGGCGATGACGTGCCTTCCCAGCAACAAGGCTCCGGGCAAATACGCCAGCGCCAGCACCCACGGATGCTTCCGCACAAACTGCCGCTTCTCCGGGAAGGTCAGAACAAAGTGCAGAAACATCGCCGGCTGCAGGATCCAGGCGACGATATTGCTCCAGTAAATCACCCAGTCGAAATCGTTGAGCTTACCCGTGTACTTGAAGGAATAAGCGATGAACGAAACCAGGCAGAAAATATAGAAGTGAGTCGAACCGGGCGCGGTCCAGCGCCGCAGCAAAACGTAGACGCCGATGCCCAGATAGATAAGGGCAATCAGCCGCAGCCAGTTGTTAAGCGAACGCTCTGCGGGGGCGAGAATGACGCTGGAATCAAGCGGCACCGTCTGCCGCATCAGCGAGTAAGTCGCCTTGGACCAAACGCCCGCGCGATAGAGCTCGCGCTCGAGTCCCGGCATGCTGCGCACTTCCTGCCCATTGACCGAGACCAGCTGATCGCCCGCCTTGATCCCGCCTTTGACGCCCGCTCCGTTGGGCTCAACCCGGTCGGCAACGAGGTGGCCGCCGTGCTCCACCCACCACACGCCGTCGTAAGGGACGGCGAACTTCCGCTCCGCCTGGAAGTTGAAACCGGCAAAAACCACCGCGGCCACGGTCAACAGGAACAGAACCACGGCGACAAAGCGAGCTTGGCTTTCCCGATTCATGGGTTTCGGCAGCGGCCCCGATCCCCCGGGGGTCTGGAGAGGGGCTGGAACGAGTCCTCGCCGGTCATCAATGAGCAACTTCGCTGCCATGTTAGTAGCGCTTCTA